>NZ_PSWH01000029.1:0-47717 GCF_002932105.1 Rathayibacter sp. AY1C1
GCATGGCCCTTCCCACTACGTCAGCATCACCAACGACACCGGAGCCTCACTCACCTGGTCCTGCTCCTGGTCCGATCTTCACCTCGCCGCCGGGGAGACAGGTCAGCTGCGAATCCTCGACCAGCCCGACCAGGACTACGGCTGCGTCCCACAAGCAGCGACCCCCTTCGTAGCGGCGGCGCACAACAACGACATCTGCCCGTCACTGACCTCTATGACCGAGGGAAGGCAGTTCACGGCAACCGACTTCGCGAAGACCTACCGCTGCCCGTAGCTGGATACGCGACCGGTGAACGATCCCCTAACGGGACGACCCAAGTCCGATCGAAGGTCAGTAGGCGACGTCAGCGGGCGCTGGCTTCCCGACTCGGCTGTGATCGGGCCGACGGGCTCGGTAGGAAGATCCGGCCAGGAGGACACCTGCAGTCACAGCAGCTAGCGACGTGGCGACGCCGGTAAAGGGCAAGGTGTCCGCGACATCCCACGGGAGAAAGAACGCTCCAGGGTCGGTGAGGGGGTTGATGACCATGAGGAGCCCAACACCAATCAGCGTGACGGGTCGTCCTGGCGAGAGTACGAAGGCGCCGAATATCACGAGCGGGAAGGCGATGGCCCAGACGATCGTTGTGGCGATCCACGTGAAGTCTGACTGTGTGGCGCTGTAGCAACCCTCGTTCAGGCCACCGAGGCACGAGCTCCAGTGCACCAGGAACGCGGCGGCACCAGCAGCCCCGAGCAAGGCGATTGTCCATCCAACCAACTGGCCTGACGTCGCGAGTCGCTTCATGGGCTCAACATAGAACTCGAAGGTGAACCTGAGCTAGATCCACACGGTCGAAGCGAAGGCCACCGCCCCCTCGCCCCGATGAACGATCTCCATACGGAACAAGCGGTCGTTCGACCGTGCCGTGGGCTGCTCAACCGATGATCATGGCGGTACGCAGAGCGAGAACCCAGCTGGTGACGGCGCCGACCACGCCCAAGGCGAGCAGCAGCGACCTCCATCGAGCGTGAGAGCGCCTGCTGGCGCGCATCGCTACGACCAGGAGAACAAGGGTCGCGAGGGCGACAGAGCACAGAGCCGGCCACGCGACGTCAAACCCCGTGCACTGAGGCGGAAGGGACTCGTTGCACGCGAACGAGAATCCGTCGAGGAAGACGCCCGCGACGAGGGCGAGGAGAGTGATTGCGCCCGCGATCGCTGCGGAAGCCTTGAGCGACAGCGTCTGCACAACATCACTATCGGACCAACGGGTGAACGGCAGGAGCGCGCTGGACCACTCGGGTCAGATCCGCATCGGTGAACGATCCTCTTACGGGACGGCCATTGCGCTGACCGGGAGACTCTCCGGCTAACGTGGCTACATGCGGCAGATCGTCCATCTTCATCGGAGGGCCGCTCTCTGTGCTGTACCCGTCGGCGTGGTGCTGGGTGCGCTGCTCGGTCTGGGATTGGTCCTTACGGGTAACTCCGACTTCCGCGAACAGGGCGGGTGGGGCGCCTTCGCCTACTTGATTATGGTGGGCGCCATTATCGGTGGGGTCAGTGCCCTGGCTGCCGTCGCCGGAGGATTCGTGGCGATTCTGATCACTCTGCGGTCGGGACGAGCCACCGAGTCGTCCCCGCTGATCAGCCCTATTGGGCCGGCCGTAGGGTCGAGCGTTCCGTGGGTTGTTGCGGCCGGCGTAGCTGCCGTCGTGGGTGATCCGATGACGGCGGGGATCGCTGTCGGTCTCGGTGTCGTGGCGGCTGTAGTCGGCGGGGTGAGTGCTGCACTACTTCTTCGAGGGGTGAAGTACTCGAGCATCACTACTGCGGCTGACGATTCCGGCGCGCTCACGTCGGTTGTGCAGACGAACTCGAAGACCTGAACGTTCACGGTCATCTGCACGAGGTTTGGGACGCAGCGACGAGCTGTGCAGGCGACCGTGAGGAACGACAGGCGCTCGGTGTCGCGTCTGCGTGCACCGATGAACGATCGTCCACCGGGACGGTCGGCGGACTAGCATTTTCAGCATGGGGCGACGCCAGCACACTAAGGCTCTAGTCCGGTTGGCGTGCGCGGGTACGCTCATGGGCATCTCACTGTGGGTGACCTGGACGACGTCGTCCTACTGGCAGCCATGCACAGGCGCTAGATGGAATGAAATGAACCCGTCCTGCGCTGAGGCCATGTCGTCATACGACCTCATGCCCCTTCTGTATCTCTGGGGCGCCCTCGCTCTCGTCGTTGTAGCTCTGGTGGTCGCACGCCTCGTTCCCTGGGTTCCCGCAGGGGTAGCGACGGTTGCAGCAGTTGTTATCGCCTGCCCTGTGGCAGACCCAGGATTCTTCTGGGTCGAATGGGGCAGCGCCGACAGCACTCCCGGACACGGCCTCTGGACAGCGTGCTGGATTGCAGCAGCCGGTCTAGCCCTCGTCTACCCGTCACGCACCCGGAACCCGAGTATTCGCACAAACACGCCGGATGGAGCAGCTACTACACCGTCCGTCGCTATCTGATCGTTCGGCCCGGTGCACTCCGGGCTGAACACTGCGACGCGATTCGCTTGCGGTGACGCGCTTGCCAGTGGGTCAGGGCAGGCAGCGGAAGGGACGGCGACGGCGCGCGAGAACGAGCAGTGGCCCAAAACGTCGGACCGTCGAACGATTCCCGCACGAGACGTCTCCCGTAGCGATGCCGGTGAGAGCGGCACACCTAGACTCCTCGCATGACCGCTCCGTCATCCGTGGACGTGCCGCGGCGCCGGCGCCGTCCGGCCCGTCGACGCCTGTCCTTCTTCGGTGTCCTAGGCGAGCTGCTGATGACCGCAGGGGTGCTCGTTCTGCTGTTCCTCGCCTGGCAGCTGTGGTGGAACGACGCCGTAATCGCAGGCCGGCAGACCGATCAAGCGGCTGAGCTGCGCCAGAGCTGGGGCGATGGCGCGCCGTCCGCTGAGGTGCCGTCACAGCCGAGCGCTGAGCCGGCCGCGCCTGTTGACCCGGTGATCGCGCCGGTCGCGGCTCTGGACACGACGTTCGGGAACCTCTACATCCCCCGGTACGGCGAGGGGTGGGTGCGCACGATCGCTGAGGGCGTCGACGCGGAGAACGTGCTCGACGTGGGCAGCATCGGCCACTACCCGGGAACGCAGATGCCCGGCGAAATGGGGAACTTCGCGATCGCCGCGCACCGCTCCGCCGCCGGCGGAGGAATGCACCTCATCGATGAGCTGCAACTAGGTGACGCGATCTACATCGAGACCGCCGACGGCTGGTACACCTACCGGTTCCGGAACCTCGAATACGTGCAGCCCTCGGAGGCGCAGGTCATCGATCCCATCCCCTGGACGAGCGACATCGCTCCGACCGATCGCCTGATCACGATGACGAGCTGCAATCCGCTGCTATCGACCGCGGAGCGGATCATCGCCTACGGCGTCTTCGAATCGTGGCAGCCGCGCTCCGCGGGGGCGCCCGCCGAGCTCGCCGCGTCCCTCGCGACCTGACGTCCGGCGTGGTCGCCGGCGCCCTGACGAGGGCGGCGAGCCGATTTCGTGCTGCGGCAGACGTTTGCGGGTCGGGTGGACATGTACAGGATGAACCCGCTTTCGAAGGAGCCCGTCATGACTGCCGCCCCTGACCGAGACCCCCTGGACGTCCTGCTGAATGAGTCCAGCCCCCGCACATCGACAGTGACGGACGACGTCGCCGCCGAGCTGGCCGAGCTGCAACAGCTCGCGGCGGCAGAGGCCCGCGTCAGCCGCCACCGCTGGGCCCGTCCTGCGGTCGCCGGAGTCGCTTCGCTGGTACTACTCGGTGGCATGGCGACAGCGGCCGCCGCGGCGACGGGCGCGTGGTCGCCGTGGGCGGAGACGCCGGACGCCTCGATCACCTATTCGCTGCCCAGCGGTGTCCAATGCGAGGAGCGCATGGGAGACGTTCAAGGGACCGATCCGGCGGCCGTCGCCGTAGTCGAGAACTTCTACCAGACGACCGACATCGACGCTCTCCTCAGCGACGGTGCGCTCGAGGAGACCGTCGCGCAACTGCGCACCGAGGACCAATCCTTCATCAACGCTGACGGATCCCGCACGTCGGCCGGCTACGGCACCGAGTTCTACAACGCCGACCGGGAGTACTCGACCGCGGTTGGACGCATCATCAGCAACGCCCTCGACGCCGAACTCGCTGCGCAGAACGTCGACGTCGACGCCGCGAACCTCAGCATCGCGGGCGAGGCCCGCTGCCCCGGAGCGACCTGGTGACCCGCCAGAAGTCCGATGAGGCGGAGCGACTCGCCGAGGCGCTGCGCGTCGCCTCGCCCGACTTGCTCAAGTACCTGCAACGCCGCCTCCCTCTCGAGGACGCCGCCGACGCACTCGGGGACGTCATGCTCACCGCATGGCGCCGTGTCGGCGCCCTTCCCCGCACCGCGGAGGAGTCGCGGATGTGGCTGTTCGGCATCGCCCGGAACGTCCTCTCGAACAGCACCCGCACTGAGAACAGGCGAGCCGACCTCTCCAGCCGGCTCCGCGGCGTCCTCACGACCGCTTCCACCGAAGGACGCCCCGCCGACGAAGGAGTCGACGTGCGCGATGCGATCGCCAGGCTCGCGCCAGAACAGGCCGAGCTCGTCCGCCTCATTCACTGGGACGGCTTCTCCATCACCGAAGCCGGACAACTCCTCGGCGTCCCCGCGTCCACGGCACGCACCCGCTACCAACGAGCACGAGAAGACCTGCGGTCGACCCTGGCGGCATCACGAGCAAGCGACGACGACGCCAAGCCCCTCCGAGCGGTCCGCTGAAAGCGTCCCGCAGATCGATCCCCATGCGGGACGGTCAGATCACCGGGGTTGATCCGCCCCTCCGAGCCGCGGAAGCACGCCCTCTACGCGCGTGTCCCGTCAAGCAGTCGCATGTGCTCCTCCTCGCTGGCCCTCCGCCAGCCGTAGGGCGCGACAACCACGTACGTCACGCCGCCCTCCTCAACTCGGAGTCGTCCGCCGGAAAGCCCACCGGTCCCCACCTCTTCATCGATCCACACGAGCAGCTGCGAAGTCCAGTCCGCAGCATCTCGCGGGGTGGCATAGATCCAGGGCTGATCATTTCCCGACGACGGCAACGCGATCCTGATCCGAGCCGTGTGACCGCCGACCTGCACAAGCCGAAAGTCGAGCAGACCAGCGACCAGCCGCACGTCATCGATCCGGTAGTCGTACTCCGAAACCGGATGACGCCGCCGCATCCCGACAGCCTCGAGCGCTGCGGCAAGCTCGGCGTCCAGCAACATGCGCTGATCCTCCCAGACGCCCGGCCAGCGATCCTCTTACGGGACGTAACGCCTTCCGTGGGATGGCTCAGTCGGCAGATGCCGCGACTGTCGGCGGTTCGAGGCCGAGTCCTTCGCAGAAGGGGCCGGTGGGCTGGCCCGCTCTGTTCGGGAAGACGCCGAGCCTGGTGTCCGCGAGGACGCAGACCGTCGGGTTGGGTACGTCGATGGGTCCGCTTCCCGGGTAGGGCTCGTCGGGGACGGCGCTCCAGCTCGCTTCGCATCGTTCGAGGGCGGCGGCGACCCGCTCCGACAGTGGAAGCAGCTCGAATGTGTTGCGGTCATCGTCCACGAGGCTGCTCGTGCCGTGGTCCGCGCGGACGTCGGCGACGGAGTAGCAGTCGAAGCTCGTGTTCGCTTCGTCATTGCTGGCCTGCGTGACGGCAATCGCGGCGGCGCTGGTGCCGGTCGCGACGACGGCCGCGAGGCCGAGACCGACGAGGCGGCGGCGCTTGGTGGAGCGGTGGCGGGCAGCGATGTCGGTGAGGATGGTGGCGCGCATCCTGGTGAGCTGTTCCGTGGTCGGGCCGAGGTCGTGGGTCATCAGTTCTCCCTTTCAAAGGGGCGCAGGGTGGTGCGGAGTGAGGCCCGGAGCCTGCTGAGCCGGTTACGGATGGAACCGTGGGTGGAGCCGAGTGCTTTCGCGGCGTCGGCGTAGCTGCTGCCCTGCTCGATGCACAGGTAGTACAACGCTTGATCGGTGTCGGAGAGCTCGGAGACGGCTTCCTTGATCGCCGCGGCGAGCTGGCGCCTCGCGACTTCCTCGTCAGGGGTGCCGCGTCGATCCGGGTGCAGGGACAGGTCCGCGTCCTCGGTGCGGTTCCGTGCACGGGTCTTGGTTCGGATGAGGTTGAGGGCGGTGAACCGTGCGGTGGTAAGCAGCCACGGGAGGGCGGATGTGTCTACGATCGCGACGTCGTTGATCCGCGTCCACGTGGTGAGGAATACGTCTTGCACGACGTCTTCGGCGTCGGCGGGCGCGCGGACGATACTGAGGGCATAGCGGTAGGTCGTCGCCGCGTGCCGGTCGTAGAGCCGGCCGAACGCCGCCCGGTCGCCTCGGCGCGCGCCGTCCATCAGGGCGGCGTCATCGGTGCGCGCCGCAGCGTCTCGCGCGAGTGCTGCTGCTTCTGGTGGCGTGCTCATGCTCAGTGGTGTCCGATCCGAGCCGATCGTCTCAGACGAGATCCGCTTCGCAACTGTCCGGTCAACCATCCCCATACGGGACGCGCCCCGCACCTGCGTAACCGGCGACCAGCCCCCAGGACCTAGCCTCTGCCTATGCCTTCGCAGACATTCGATCGTGACGACCGCCGGCATCTAGCTCACGCGCTGCAGGCCGGCATGACGCACGGCAACATGAACACTTATCAGGAAACGTTCAACCTCAACACAACTGGCAATCTGCCTACTCGCAGCGCCGCGATCATCAGGCACATCTTCGAAAACGAAGCAGACACCGATCGGTACGTTCTGGATCTGCTCAACGCGCTCTACGTCGATCATCCTGCCTCCGAGTTCCGGATGGACTCTGACGCCTACCGCACTCTCGAAACCAGAGTGCTGAACCGCCACGGTGTCACGCGGACGTCTCAGGGGTACGTCCTGCCCGACCAGGGACAGCCGACAGCCGCAGCTCCCGCGTCCGCTGCTGAACCGGCGCCGCCCGCCACCCTTCCCCTCCCACCTCGGCCAACCGCTCCAACTGACCTCGATGCTCGCAAACGCGTAGCGGTGATCTACGGGCAGGATCAGAGGGCGCGGACGGCGATGTTCACCTTCTTGCGAGCGCTGCACCTGGTGCCGTTGGAGTTCGAGACGATCGTCAACGACTCAGGAGAGGGCAGCCCCTTCACCGGGGCCGCGATCGACTTGGCGTTCACTCGGGCTCAGGCCATCGTCGCGCTCATCACGCCTGACGAATGGGCGGCGCTTCACCCAGACCTCGGCGTGTCGATCCGACGACTTCAAGCTCGACCCAACGTGATCTTCGAAGCCGGGCTTGCTTTCGGTCGTGTTCCGAGCCGGACCATCATCGTCACCTACGGGGACAGTGATCTGTGGAGCGATATCGACGGTCGACACCGCGTGGCGATGGACAACTCCCCTGAGCGCCGACAGGCGCTTCGGGATCGACTGCAACAAGCAGGATGCCTCATCACCCACGTCAGCTCGGACTACCTGTCCGCCTCAGGTGGCGGAGATTTCTCCGACTTCGCACGTTTGAGGTGACGGTCGGCGCCGACCGCGTCGCCACGGCATTGCGGCTGGGGTGGGCCGAGCCTGCGCTTGCAGTCAACCAGCCGGGGTCGCGTCCGGATAGTGCGCTCAGGAGAGGTCGGCCGCGCCGTCTCCAATGAAGCGAACGACGGCCGTTTCTTGCATGTCCTGGGGCTGCCAGAACAGGTAGTACGCCTGATCTCGGCCCCGCACTCGGACAGTGACAACGAAGGCGTTTGCTGGGCGGATGAGCTTGTTGCGCAGACGCCAGTGCCCCGGATCGGCGGGGTCATCTCGTTCGAGGAGGTCAAAAATCTCATCGAACGCGTCCGCGAGGTCGGGATCCTGCGCATCGTATAGGGCGAACTGCGCTGTTACTCGCGGGTCCATCTTGAGGTGCATTCACTCATCCTACACCCGTTTGCCCCATTACCCCAGCTCCCACTTGCGGCGCGACGGTTTAGGGGTAAACTGGCACGCACAAGACGGTCCCAGAGCGGACCACACAGACACAGACACAGACACAAGAACTGAAAAGTAGGCGACCATGAGCACCCTCATCCAGGTCGACGGAAGGAAGCGCGTGAGCCTCGGCAAGCTTGCGCAGCACGGCCAGTACCTCGTGACCGAGGAGCCCGGTGGGCGCCTCGTTCTTGAGCCGGCTGTTGTCCTGACCGTCGCTGAACAAAACTTCCTCAACGACCCCAGGCTCGTTGCGGCCCTTCAGGAGACCGCAGATACGAGTACGGCAACCGATGGGCGGCCCGCGCGCCGTCACAACGCATCTAGGGCAGCCTGATCGCGATGCCAAAAGGCCGGAGTCCGCTCGGGCTCCGGCCTTCCTCGCCTAAGGCGCAAGCCAAAGCCAAAACACCTGCTCAGCGCGCGTCGAGGGTCGCTACCGTAGCTGCATGAGCGACGAGCCTGATGGAACTGACGCACCTGAAACGCTGACCGGATCGACGTCGAGCACGAGGGGTCCTCGTTCGGAGTCTCCGAAGCAGCGTTACCTCGACCAGCTCATTGCTGAGGACTACGACAGCATGGGCGAAGGCGCGCGCCGAGAGATGCTCGAGGACTGACCTCGGATCTCGTGCCTGCGCGTCGCGGGGTACCGTCGTAGCCAGCAATGTCCGCGGTCGAACCTAGGGTGGGAAAGTGAAACTGCTGCCCGGCGACTCCGCGGAACTGCGCAAGGCGCGGGGCGCGTTCTTCACGCCGCCTGCGATTGCTGAACACCTGGCCGAGTGGGCCATCCGTGGGGATGCGGGCGCGAGTGTCCTCGATCCCACCTGCGGCGAAGCGGTGTTCCTCATCGCCGCAGGCCAGGAGTTGAAGCGCCTCGGGCAGACCGCCGGCGACCTCGACAGCCAGCTCTTCGGCGTTGATCTTCACGAAGCGTCCCTCGTTGAAGCGATGACGCTACTGGAGGACGAGGGGCTGGACGGGACGCTGATCGCGTCTGATTTCTTTGCCGTGCAGACCCCAGACATGCTCGGCGCGACCGTCCCGTTCGTTGACGCGGTGATCGGAAACCCGCCGTTCGTGCGCTACCAGGAGCACGTGGGCGTGTCCCGGCGCCTGTCGGCGGAGGCGGCTCTGCGAGGCGGCGTCCGCCTCAGCGGCCTCGCGTCCTCATGGGCGGCGAGCCTGGTGCACTCGGCCGGGTTCTTAAAGCCCGATGGACGGCTGGCGATGGTTCTGCCGGCGGAGCTGCTGACGGTCGGATACGCCGAACCGATCCGCGCGTGGCTGCGGAGCCGATTCGAGCGCGTGAGCCTTGTGCTCTTCGAACGACTTCAGTTCGAGGGTGCACTGGCCGACGTCGTGCTCCTGCTGGCCGAGGGTCGCGGTGGTTGCGACTCGTTCTCGCTGTATCACGTCGACTCCGCCGACGACCTCGCTCAGCTCCGCCCGTACACGCACACGAACGTCACCCCGCCGACGTCGGGTAAGTGGACTGACATCCTCATCCCCAAGAAGCAGCGGGGCCTGTACCGCGAGGTCATCGGCAGCCACTTCTCCGCACTCGGTGACTACGGGCGCGTCGAGTTGGGTGCCGTCACCGGCGGCAACTCGTTCTTCGCACTGACTGAGGCGACGCGGCTTGAATACGGGCTCGCGGAGAGCCAGCTCGTCAAGATCAGCCCACCCGGAACTCGCCACTTCCACTCGTCCGTGTTCACCGCGAAGCACTGGCAGGAGCTGCGCGAGCGCGGTGAGCGCGTGTGGCTCTTCCGGCCCGCGCCCACCGACGACTCCGATGCGCGCCGCGCGTACACCGCCTACGGCGAATCCCTGCACGTCAACGAGGCGTACAAGTGCCAGATCCGATCGCCGTGGTGGCGTCCTCCGGTCGCGGCTCCGCCGGACCTCTTCTTCACCTACATGAGCCACAACTACCCGCGGCTGATCACGAACACGGCGAAGGTCGGGTTCCTGAACTCCATGCACGGCATTCGGCTCCACGCTGACGCTTCGGCGGACGCCGCGGCCGCGCTGCCCCTGCTGTGCTTGAACTCCGCGACCATGCTCGGCGCGGAAATCAACGGCCGCTCCTACGGCGGCGGCATCCTGAAAATGGAGCCGCGCGAAGCAACCAGTCTCCCCGTCCCCAACGCGAGCGTCCTGGCCGCCGCATGGGCGGAACTGAAACCGATGAAGTCGAAACTGGAGAAGCAGCTCGCCGCCGGTGAGTGGACCGAAGTCGCGAAGCGCGTCGACGCCGCAGTGTTGGGTACCGGCGTCGGACTGGCCGAGGCCGAGATCGCGGAACTCCTCGAAGCAGCACGGCAGCTTCGATCCCGCCGACTCAACCGAGGAGAGTGACCCCATCGCGGACATCGATTCCCCCGAAGACCTCGACGCGCCAGGAGATGTGGCTGACGCGCGGCGCGCATCCCGGGACCCTGCTGATCAAGCGCGAGTCGAGGCCCTGGTCGGGAATCCCGCCCAGAAGCTCCTCCTCCTCAAGGAGCGGATTCAGGACGAGCACATTCGCGAGTTCAGTCGCGTCGAGGTCGACTTCCTCGACCTGCTGTGGTCGATCGACACCTACCGGCGCGAACACGTCATCCCCCGCACCCCGCGAGCGGTCGGAGCCGCCGTCGACAAGGACGAAACCGGCGAAGGCCTCTACCGCAGCAAAGGCAACTGGTTCTCCGAAATCATGGCCCTGATCCTCGGCAACAAGACCACCAGCGTCCTCGCGTCCAGGAGCAAGATCGCCGGCTTCTCGCAGAACCACCAGATCGACATCGCCTGGCCCGACCGCGACACAGCAGTTTTACGCGATCCCCTCATCTGCTGTGAAGCGAAGCTCACCGGAGCACCTGGAGTGAAGGGCGGCAAGCCCCGCGGTGGTCTCGCCGACTGGACCAACCGGCGCAAAGAACTGAAGTTCCAGGCAACGGACCTGAAACTTGCTCGGCACAGCACCAGCATCCACAACTGGAACGCGTGGAGGAAGAAAGCCGATCCTCGGGTATACACCCTGTGGGCCGCGCGACTCGAAAGCGTCACCGGTAACCATGATGAGGCGAAGCAGTACGCCCGCATGGTGAAAGAAGCACAGATCTTGACCGCCACCTACTCCGATGGAGTGGGTATCTACGCATTCAAACCCGACGACCTCAACCAGCGGTACGTTCCGGTGACAGTTTCGACCGATGCCGCTGCCCGGGTTACGACCTTGGATGAAGTACTGGATGAAATTGCGGGGGAAATCAAAGAACGGATGGAGGAGCACGGCAACCGTGTCCCACCTCCCCGCCCGTCACAGCCTCCTCTCGCCATCGACATCTCAGACGACGACTCCGACCAACTTCCGTCGTCCTGACTGGTGTCGGGGGAGCGTGAGGGGGTCGCCCCTCACGGGCCGGCCCGGGAGGCCGGCCCGCACCGCTCACTGGCGCGACCTGGCGCTCGAAGCGTCGATGGTCCCGGCAAGGCGGCGGATGATTTGCAGGGCGTGAGCGTGCTGCTCGGCGGTGATTCCGACGCTCTTGGTCGGGGAGTAGTCGAGCAATCCGGGCGATCGGAGCCAGTTTGCGGCGACCTGCGCCTGTGGCTTCCGCAGGAGTCGGGCAGTCTGGCGGAGGTCGCGCAGGATCGGGTTGTTCCGCTGAGCGCTCATCAGGCGTCCGTCTCGGTCGTCGCAGGAAGGCCGAGGAGGTCGCGCACGCGCGCTTCCTGCTCCGGGGTGAGGGGCACGGTGTCTCCCGTGTCGGCGTTCCCGCCGAGGACCACGGCGCTCCCGTAGACGGGGCTGGGGTAGCCGAGGAGGTTGGCCAGGAACGTCGCGGGGCGGTTAATGGTGCTCCCGTTGATCATGCCCTCGTCATCGACCCATAGATCGATCCCGTGCTTGCAGCGGATCACGTCAAACCAGTGGCAGCCGATCGCCGCCTGCAACTCAGCGACGTGCGCTTCCTCTCCCGGGTCCGCAATGCTCACCGTCTCGAATTCATCGGCCGTGATGCGAATGGCATCCATCTCTGCTCTCCCTTACTGATCGTTTTTCTTTGCCTCTCCGGCGAGTGAAAACCAATTGAGTGGAGCTGGCGGAGTGCTGGCTCTCTCGGGCGAAATAAGGGAGCTTGCGACCGCGTCCGAGAGAGACGGCACGCAGCCGGCGGAGCGAAATAGGTTGAAACCGCGGAGAGGTGAAGAAAACAGAAAAAGAGCCGCGTAGCGGCTTCCTCTTGGCGGTGCTCCGTCACCGCTGCGCGGGCAAAGCTCGCGCCTGAAAGAGAAAGCCAGAGGAGCTGGACCGAACTTGCCAAGTTCTTACGTGGACTAGGCAAAGCCAGTGGCGGCTGAGTTCAAGCGCCTGTGTGGTGTCTCACGGGCCTACAGGTTCGAGCGGGAGACTCCATCCCTCGGGCTTGTCGACGGCCTGGCCGTCGCGGTCGGTGAACACGTAGAAGTAGAACGTCGAGAGCCGCTTGTCGTTGTTGCCCGACAGGGCGCCGGCCGAGTAGAGCCGGCTCGCCCACGACTCCCCCACGGCCGCCTGCGCCCATGCGGCGTACTCGTCAGTGTCGAGGATCTCTGAGTTCCCGACGAGGAGATTCGAGCCCTTCACGGACACGCTGACGAGCGAGAGTGCCGGGTCGACGCCGGAGTCGGGTTCGAGCTGCGCGGCTGGGCCGCGGTCCATAATGACCGACACCTCTGCACGCCGGTTGGTCAGTGAGCGACCGCGCAGGCGCGGGAGGCTCGACGCGCGCGCTCGCGCTGCGGCGATCGCCTGGGCGTCGGTCATGCCGGCGCCGGCTATCCGCTCCCCCGCGTCGGTGAAGAGGGTGCGCTGCATCGCGCGGATGTCGCGCTCGTGCTTGTTGACGATCTTGCAAACAAGTGCCGAAACCATCCTCGGATTTTACGGAGGAGGACGCGCGCCCCTCAGCCGAGCGTGGCACGCTGGCGACATGAGTACTCCCCGGACTCCTCGGACGCCGCTGGCGTGGACCGCGTCGATCGCGAACGGCGGGGTGTGGGGCGGGCTGTCGCTGATGTTCCTCGGAATCGCAGGCGAGCAGACCTACGCGGCGTTCAGCGGTGAGTGGTTCAACGTCCTGGGCTGGGTGCTGATCGTCGCCGTCGCCGTGGGCCTGGCGGTCGTCGGCGTGATCGAGAACCGGAACATTCGAGCGGGGAAGACCTACAAGCCGCGACCCCGCCGCTGACGGCCGTTCGGGCGCGCCTGGCCGTTCCGGGCGTGCGGCGAGCGGTCGAGGGGGCTCTCCTCCTCGGGGCCGGTCCGACGAGGGCCGGCCCTGCATGTTCGGTGGGTCACTCCCCCATCGGTCGGCCCTGGGGCAGCTCGCGCGCTCCAACGGACGGGAACGGCTGGCCTCCGTTGTACTGAGCTTCGAGCCTCGCCACCTTCTCCATCACCGCGTCATTGATGAACTGCGAGAGAGTGCGGGTGCCTTCTTGGACCTGGGTGTGTCGGATCGCGCCGCGTACTCGAGACGTGTCCACGGGGTCCTGGTAGAAGCTCACCTTGGGCGGGTACTTCGGCTTCGTCATCGGCTTCGCGGCCGGCGTCTCCTGCTGTTCGATCGCGGGGGCCGGCGGCGCCGACCGAGCCGGGCTGTCCTGCGGAGCCGGCGGCTCTGCTGCCGGCTCCGCAGCCGCGATCTGAGGCGGGGTGATGGGATTTGCTCCGGCCAGGCTGGACTTACGGGGTGCGGGGCGGTTCACGGGCGTTCTCCTTCGATGCTGGCCAGGTGGTCGGCGTAGATGGCGCCGAGTGCGGATGCTTCGGCGCTCCCCCACTCGTCCAGGCCGCGGGCGGCCTCGGTCGCGTCCGCGATGACGACGCGCTTGGGGATCGGCGGGAGTAGGACACTGAGGCCCCGGGCCTCCGCGGCGCTGCGCAGCTCTTCCAGCCACGTCGCGCCACTGACGGTGCGCTCTTCGTGCTGGTTGACGATGATTCCCGCGACGCGCAGCTCGGCGTTGTAGTAGCCGCGAACGTTCTCGATGGTGTCGAGGAGCTGCGCGAGCCCGTTGGTGCTCCACAGCTTCGAGTGGGTGACCACCACGACGCCCTGGGCGGCCGTCAGGCCGTTGATCGTGAGCTGATCCAGCGACGGGGCGCAGTCGATGAGGATCAGGTCGTAGTCGTCCGCTACGGCCGCGAGAGCGCGGCGCAGCCGCCCCTCTCGCCCCGCTCCGGCGATGACCAGCTCGTCGCGGACGTAACCGAGAGTGACGCCGGTGGTGGGCACGACATCGAGCCCCGGCCAGACCCCCGCCACGATGACGTCGCGCAGTGTCTCTGGCGCGCGCTCGCTGAGCGCGTCTGCCAAGCCTGCCTGGTCGTCTGCGACGCCCTCGGCGGCGGCCACGGCGGTGAGGTTGCCCTGGGGGTCGTTGTCGACCACCAACACTCGCTGTCCGCGCAGCACTGCGGCGCGGGCTAGATGGAACGTGGTGGTGCTCTTGCCCACACCGCCCTTCTGGTTGCAGAGGGCGAATATCTGAGCGGTCATGGTGGTACCTCCAATGAGGAACAGTACTGTTACCGGGAGCCTAGCGGCAATCCCGGTAACAGTACCATTCGGGTTAGTTTGCGATAAGGGCCGCGTCGCCAAGGATCGCGGCCTGCGCCTGCTGCGCGAGTGCCCACCGGTCGGCCAATGCGGCCTGGTCTTGGGGTGAGTAGTCGCCGTGCTCGGCCTGGTACTTGAAGTCCTCGTAACCGCGCTCAGCGAAAGCCAGCAGCGCCTCCACACCCGCGCGCAGATCGTCGGAGACGACGAGCGTCCGCGCGTCGTCGACGTCGATCGTCAACGGGTCGTAGAGGTTCGTCAGGCGCAGCACGTACCCGGCGGGCGTGAGGTCGACGTGCGCGCCGAACACGGTGCGCTCCTCGTTGTCCTCGAAGTCGACGCGCCCGAACGTCTCGCGCTCGCTTGTGGGCTCCCAGAGCTGCGGCTGAAGCCGCTCCCCCGTGTCGTAGGGGGTAAGTGCCGATGCGGTCATGGCGTGATCCTCTCTCCTGTTACTACTAATAGTACTATTCGAGTTATTGTGAGTCAAGCGCGAGCGGGGGTGAGGAACGCGACCAGCGCGGCGGCGTAGGCGGTGCCGTCGTCAGTGACGGGGAACCCGCCCGGGCCACCCTCCCCGGGGAGGGCGAGCGTGTTGCGGACGTGCGCGAGGATCGCCGCATCCGAGTCGGACTCGAACGACTCGGGCTCGTCCTGGCGGTGGGTGGCACAGATGAGCGCGAGCTGGTCGGCGCTCGCGCGCCCACCGTCGACGGTGGACGCGCTGCGGTCGGTCTGAGGCTGGTTCTTCATGATGCTCCAATGCTGGTAAAAGTACTATTTAGGTCGGCTGGGATGAGCGGTGCTATCCGAAGGCGCCAGCCCAGCACGCGGGGTGGGTACCCGAGATGAGCAGCTCGCGCTGGTCCGCCGGGACATCCGGCAGCACGTCCTGGATGGGCGTTCCGGTCCGGTAGAGCGCCGCCTGATTGGCGGTCAGCTCGACGCGGCTGGCCTCGCCGCAGAACATGCACTTGCGGGTGGTCACTGTTGTGGTGGTCATGTGGTCCTCCAAACCTTCTACCCCTAATAGTACTATTGCCGCCACCGGATGGCAACGGCAATAGTACTATTGGGCTCAAATTTCTTCGGTGTCGGCGTCCTCGTCGGCGGTCAGCGCGTCGGCCAGGGTGTGTGCAGCGCGCAGCACCCGGGCGGCGGTGCTCTTGATCGTCTCGGGCTCGCCGTTGCTCCAGTTGGCGACGTATCCGATGCTGTAGGCGCTGGTGTCGAGCCCGAGAATCCCAGCGACGACGTACGCGACGCTCTCGGCCTCGGTCTCCTTGATGCCGCGGTGCTCGATGTACTCTTCCTCGTCCTCCTCGGCGTGGAGGATGACGTGCGCGGCCTCGTGCAGCGCAGTCTTGGCGGCCTGGGCGGGGGAGAGGTTGGCGTCGATCACGACGCGGCACGTGCCGTCCGTGGTCGTGTAGCCGTTGGCCTCACCGGGGATGTTCTCGCGCTCGACGGTCCATCCCTCCTCGGAGAGGTAATCCTCGACGGCCGCCGTGATGCCGAGCAAGTCGTCACCCGTGAGCCGCTGTGCGAGCGCCTGGGGGTCGCCCGCCTCGGGGTCGATGAGGTCCGTCTGGCTGATGTCGAACACGGAGAGGATGGGGAAGAACCGAACGACCTTCTGCCCCTCCTCGTCGGTCGTCGTCTCCTCGCCCTCTGCGACGTCCTCGGCGGCTACCTTCTTCTGACGGAAGCCGAAGATTCGGATGCCGCGCTCGCCCTTCCGCACCTGGCGGCCGAGCGCCTGCCACTTGCGGAACCCGGCGACGCGGCTCGCGGTGGGCATCTGGCTGAGTATCAGAAGAACGTTGTTGAGCGAGTAGGAGTGGAACGCCTGCGCGAAGGTCAGGAAGCGCGTCCACTGCTCCGTGCCGCGCAGCTCCTCGACCTGCTCAGCGATCGACGCTTGCAGCGCCTCGGCCTGCTCGCGGCGCTCTTCGGCGGTCTTGGTGCTGGTGATCTTGCGGGCCATTTCGGTTACCTCCGTTGATGGTATTAGTACTGTTAGCTCTCGCTGTCCCCCACGTTTTTTTGCCGTGGAGGCGGTTTTCCGCCTTAGCAACCGGAGGGCGTAGTGCAACCCGGAGGGCGGCGGGGGAGAGAGTTTCGGCGCGAAATAAGGGAGCGCAGCGACCGCGTGCCGAAAGTCTCGGAGGAGCCGGTGGCGGAGCCACTTGAACGGAGCCCGTAGGTGGCTACGAGGGAGCGCAGCGACCGAGCCGCCGAAGGCTTCACGGCAAAGAAACGGCACCCGAAGGGTGCATTTAGTCGGCCGGCTCGCCGGCCGTCCCTCACGACGCGCAGCGTCGAGGCTCTATAGAGCAGCCGGCGCCGACCTGGCTTCGACGGCAGAGGCCCAAACCCAGAGCCGGCGGCTGGTGTCGCGGTCCTGCCACTCGACCATGACGGCTCGGGCGGTCCAGGCGATCGCGAAGCCCTCAACGCGAACGGGGGTGCCGGGGTAGCGGACCCAAGCCCAGACGGGCAGGGGAGTGGCGGCCCAGGTGGGCCGCTGCCGGGTCTTGTCCAACTCGTCGTCGGTCAGGCCGATGGGGTGGCCGCGGCCGGCCGTCTCTTCGATGCGTCGATCGATCTGTGCGCCGACGTGGCGCTCGTAGCGTCGGTTCGTTCCCACGCCGCCAGTAGAACATATGTTCGAACGCGTGCAATCGACGTCATGCGGCGGTCGAGGACCACCAGAGCGAGCCGGGGGCGAGCATGCCGGTGCGTCCCCAGTGCAGCGCCTCGCGGTGATCGCCGCGGCCGGCGGCGTCGCGGGGGTAGAGCGGCCAGACGCGCTCACCAGCGGTGCTGTCCTCGAAAAGGGGACGGCTCGACACGTGTCGGCGTCGCGGTCGTTGCCTGGGGGAGGAGGAGCGGTGGGCGAGCTCGGCTAGCCACCAGGCCCAGACTTCGCGCTCGACGTCGTAGCGGTGCGCTCGATCCTTCAAGGCTCCGTCGACGCCGATCGCGCGAGCGGCGGCGGTTCGGAGGTCACGCTTGGCCTGGGTCCAGCCGTTGGTGTGCTTGATGATCAGGCGGTGGGTGCGGAGGCGGGAGAGGGCTGTGGCGGCGGTGCGGGTAGTCACTCCCAGCAGCGTGGCGGCGGCGTCGACGGCGAGGGTTCCTTCTCGGCGCAGCAGCGCGTACGCCTTCCCTGCCAGGTGTCCGAGACCGCCGCGGGTGAAGAGGTCGTGCCGAGTGTCCGTGAGGTCGGCCTCGAGCGTGGTGAGGAGCATGGTTCGTTCGGTGAAGAGCGGCCCGGGGGGGCGGGGGTTATTAGTGGTTGTGACCGGACCTTGCAGGGAGCCTGTGGAAAAGTGTTCGGAGAGTCGCCATTCGCTGGCGTTGGATCCGTCTGCGCGGACGGCGAGCTGCACGTAGCCGTCCTCGCGCAGCGTCCGCAGGGCGCTGGCGGCCGTGGTGCGGCCCAGGCCGGCCAGGAGGGCGAGGTCACGGATAGATGCGGCGACGGTGCGCTTGCCGGTGTGCAGGGTGAGGTAGGCCAGGGCGGTGAGGATCGTCTTCTCCGACGTCGCCCGCTCGGTCCTGCCCCACCGGCCCGGGCTCACCCGGAACCGGTCGAGGAGGGCGCTGACGGCGCCGACGAGGCTGTCCAGCTCCGCCAGGTCGCTCGGCTCGCGCTCGGGCGGGAGAACGGCGTGCAGCGCCGCGTACTGGCGGGCCTTCTCCCACTGCCGCGCCAGGCGCTCGGCGGCCTCGTCGCGGGCGCGGGGCCGGCGGTGGCCGCGGCCGGTGTTCTTGGTGCGGTAGTGCTCCATCCCGGGAGCGGTGCGAGCGGCGTGCTCGACGTCGGTCAAGGACCAGCCGGCGTGCGCGGCGGAGAGCAGGCACATGAACGCGGTCCACGACGGATTCGCGCCGCCTCCAGGCGTGGCCATGTGGGCGGCGCCGGCAGCGCTGAGCGCTCGGTGCGTGTGGTGTGCGGTGGCGGTGGGTACTGGGGGAGTGGCGTCGACGCGCCGCGGCGGCCGGGACGCTTCGAGGGCGTCCGTGACGGCCTCGATCGCGGCCGCGGTGACGGTCTTGTCCAGCAGCTCCTCTGCGCGGCCGCGGAGGACGCTCGAGAAGCTGCCGTCGCGGTGCGGGGACAGCGGCGGGCGGGCGGCGCCGGTGCGCGGGTTGCGGAGCATCCCGTGGTCCAGGGTGCGGAAGTTTGCTCGAGCGGCGATCGCCAATCGGGCCACCAGCTCGGCCGGAGCGCCTTCCGCGAGAGCGACCCACAGGTGCCGGCCTCCGGTGCCGGAGGACTGGCACACGACGTGAGCGACCTGGTGCGCGTCGAGGACGGCAGAGAGGGCGTCGCAGTCGTCTGCGGCCTGCTCCATGAGGTCGGCGTCGACGCCGTGGGAGTCCTTGCCGTCGAAGTCGAAGCACAGCAGCCGGAACGCTCCGGCGTCGTCGGTCAGATAGATCGCCCACGGCGCGGCCGGCGCGACGGCGGAGACGGGGAACGCGGCCGGATAGGCGTTCTCGTCCAGGCGCCCGTAGGCGTCCGGACGCATCGTGCGCACCGCGGCACGGGGGCTCAGCCTGCGCGTCAGTGCCCAGGGCGCCGAGAAGGAGTCAACTTCGGCGTTTTGGGCGTGCGCAGACACAGCAATGTGGCTTACGATGAGGTCACTTCTCCTCCCTCGGGTGGGGATGACGAAGGCCCGGCCTGAGAAACCGGTACTTCTGGAACTGCTTCACACCTGTTAGCCCTGGTAAGCGAGGGTGTGAAGCGAGAGCTTCTAGGCCCGTCGCGTGAGCGGCGGGCCTAATGCGTTAAGTCGTGGTGATCGGCAACTCCTCGTTCGGCTCGGTCTCAGAGGTCCACCACACCGGCAGCCCCCGAGAATCGACCTCGATGCTCTCCACCAGCCGTTCGAAGAACACAGCCGACGACACGTTGGCGTGACGCGCGAGCTGATCGAAACGATCCTTCGCCGCGCGCTCAACCTTCCAGCCGGTCGCTACGGCGTCATTGAGCGAGCCGCGAGGTCGCCTGGGAGTAGCCATGCCTGGAAACATACCGCTGTCGCTAGCGATCGCGAGACGCGCTGCCCGGTGTGTCGCCGTCACAGGTCGAGCGAGCGTCGCGCGGCGACCACGAACGACGCGATCGAGTTGGGGTCGACGCGGAGGTCTTCGCCCAGATGGATCAGGAGCCCCAACCGGTCGAGCGCTTCGACTTTGAGGCGCACCGCGGACGGCCGCAGGCGAGTAGCGCGCGCCAGCAGCGCCGGCGATGCCGCCGTGTCCGCGAGGAAGCTCAGCACACGGGTCATGTCCGGCTCGACAAGCGTCTGGATAGCTCCAAGCGCATCAGTGCCGTTCCCGGGGCCAAAGGCCTTCGTGCTCATCATCGATGCGCCCCCAAATCTGTCAACGAATATCCGTGCGGGTACTGGGCCGACCCCGTTACGCCTTGCATGAATCGCGGGCTTGCGGGACGGGGGGCGCGCGCCGTGAGGCGATTCCGCACGCTCATTGCAGCAGCGGAAAGCGCCGAGACAACGGCGTTGGTTCGAGGAAGTCCCAGCGCCTGACTCACGCGCTCATCGCCAATCCATGTGCTGAGGATCAGCCGCGCAAAGGGGCGGACAGGCTTCGGCATAGTGGAGCGGATGACTCCGACTGTCCAGTCGGTCAGCTCTTGCCCCTCACGCGACCAGGCAATCCGATCCTCCTCATAGGAGCAATAGAAGGAGGTCGCGGCGTCGACGTCCCCTGGAACATTTCTGAGACCCATTACGCGGCCAAGGTTCGCGTAAAAGTCGATTGTTGAAACCTGCTCCGCCGACGTCAGCTCACGCCACCCATGCTTCTCTATCCACCGAATCGGTACTATTGCAAGACTGAAGAGAACGTAGAGGAAATCTTCGCTAGGCGCTTTCACATGGCGATGAGCCGAGACAAGTAGGTCGATCATCTCGAGCGCGCGATCTGACTGAAGTTCTCCGTCGATGAGCTCGTAGAGAATGAGCGCAGTGTCTACTGAGCGTTTTCTGGGATCCGACTTGATAGCGCCTGAACGGTGGAGCGTCCGGGCGATCGACGGGACAGCGAAGGACCGGTAGTAGCTGAGCATGAGACCGATCTGCGCGTCGCGAGGCAGATCGAACATCACGAGCTGACGGTAGGTGTCGGCCCATGCCTCGCGCGGCGCAGCCGCGAGCGCACGGAGCCGTGCGGCGTGCGATGCGTGCATGGAACCACCCCCCGTCTGGCCGCTAACGACCGGTGTTGTACGTGTTCAATGAACCATAATGTGTCCGTGTGGTCAAAACAGGTACGCGCCCTCGTGTCGAGGGTGATGCTCGCTGCAAAGCTTCCGCGACCCCTGACCGCGGAGAGCCTGCTCGCCTACATGGAGGACCTCTGCGGAAGAGACATCGTGTTTCGTGACACACCTCCTGCTCTCCTGCATGGGGGAGTGGTGAGCTACTGGCAGCGGACAAGTAGCAATAAGAACGTCATGTATATTCCCCACGACACGACGCGTCTACACCGCAAGCACAATCTGCAACATGAATACGGACACGTGCTGATGTGGTTCTTTCTCGATCAACAGGAGGTAACGATTGGGGTCGATCGGGAGGACCTAGCGGAGGCCATCGCAGACGCCCTCGCGAAGATACAGGCGGCCGACGCGCTGGACCAGTCAATGCAACGCAATATCGGTTTTGGCGGAACGCTATGGTGACCATTCTCGAGTGGGTCATCGTTGCAGCAAGCGCTCTTCCAGTCATCGCCCTAATAGCGACACGGAATGCCTTCAAATATCCTTTGTTGACGATCGGGTGCGTGGGCTTTGCGATACTCCTCGCTCTAAAGAATACGCTCCTTTACACAGGAGTCGATCATGCTTTAGGTGGTTACAACCGAGCCGTTCTACTAATGCATATGGCTGGACTGGTAGCAACCATCATCTTTGATGACATAATCATGCGTTCTGTCAGCTCTACGAACAATCGGATGCGTCGGCGGTTCACTGTCTACTCGCTTGGTCTAGCAGGCGCGTGTCTACAAGTGGAAATTTTCGCAGCCAGCAACTGGCCCGTTACTGATGTCGAACTCATCCACTATGACCACGAAACGTCGGCGCTCGCCTTCAAATCGGTGCTCTGGCTTTCTCTCATCATGACAGCAAGCATGGGACTCGTTGCCTGCCATAGGAATCTCCGTGTTCATTCCGGTTTCCATCGTCGGCTGCCTATCTACCTGATCGCCCTCGGTTGTCTCGGAGTGCTGCTGGTAACTCTGCTCGTTGCTAGAGGCTGGGTGGATTCGGACCACATCTCCAAAGGGACGGATCTGACCCTGTCACTGGCGGGCGGTGCCTTCCTCGCGGCCGGCTTCAGCTACGCGCCGATTACTGACCGGTGGCGGGCTCGTCAGCAGCACCAGCGCGAGCGATACCATTTGGTCAAACTGAGGCCAATCTGGACGGACCTTACGACACAAGTTCCGGCGGCGCGACGCCGAAACGGTGGTCCGGATGATGACTACAGCGAGCTGTACGGCTACCTCTCCGAGTGCGAGGACGCCCTACTGCTGCATGCGAATCTCTCTGGCGACCAGTACAGAGTGTTAGAAGAAGCCCGCGCCTACGTGCACGAACGACAGGGAGTACCTCATGACTGATTCCGAGTCAGGAGCGGGCACCCCCACGAGCCCGGGCGGGATCACCGTCTCGAAGGAGGAGCTGGCGCAGCGTCTGCGACTCGCAACCGACCGCTACGAAACCATGCACGGGCGTCAACCGTCCTGGGCCGTGGTGGAGGAACACGTCAAGGCCGCAGGGGTCGACCTCTCTCGCACCAAATGGCACTACATGCTGTCCGGCTCTCACGTCCTCGCAAAGGACATTGGCGTGTTTGAGGCGCTGGGCGATCTGTTTGACATTCCTTCCACCTTCTTCTATCGGGCCGAAGAAGATGTGCCGCCGCGTCTCCATGAGGCCATGCCGGCCATCCTCGACCTTCGGAGAAATCGAGTTCGAAGAGAAATGCGCTCTATCGGGGAGATTTCACCCGAAGCAGAGGCGGCAATGGAACGCATCCTTGCGGAGCTTGAAGCGGAATAAGCCAGCTACGGCGTGTGATTGCTCTTGATCCACGACGTGAAGCCGTTAAGGACTTCATCAAATCGCTCGGTGTCTATCGAGTACATGACCGACACCCCGCGACGTCCGCCGGGTGGAAGATGAGTACTCACGCGGACGATACCGGCACTTTCGAGCGTTGAGAGACAGCGCGAAAGTGATGCGTCGGTCATATCGACGGAACGTTTCAGATCTCCGAAGTACATGCCGGTTTCGCCCCACAATGCGCGGATGACTTCGCCGTTTTTCTTCGCCAGAACGGCTTGAGTCAACAGAACCTCCGGTGGCAAGGCAGGCACATCGGGGGCGCCGGGCTCGGAGGTCATCACAACATCATGGCGTATGGGGTCCCCGCCGAGACATCTTCGGGTATCGATGTGGAAGCAAGACTGCACTGAATGAGTTCAGGATGTCAACTCGTGCAATTATGACCCCATAGAGTGATATCTTCGAGGTGTGGGGGTGGCTGTCGCTCCTGCTCATCTCGCAGGGGGCACAACTTGGGTGGAGTTCACCAGCGGACCGTAGGTGAGCAGCGCGCACGCGCACTGCTGCTTGGGGTGTCCGTCTCGATCGCAGGACTCCTCTCTGCATGCTCAACACCCGCTGACCCTCCGGCGGCGGAGACCTCGCAAGCTCAGATGCCGACCGTCCTGGCCAGTCCTGACGCCACCGAGGGTTCGCCGGCGCCGGTCCCATCAGCGACCGAAGCGGCACCAGTCGACGCCGAGCCGGCGCCGGCTCTGAACGTCGAGGCTGACACTCTTGCGATCGCCACGGCCGCTGTCGCGGCATTCTGCCGCCCCTCCGTGGACTACGACATGTGGATCGCTGAGCTGTACCCGTTCCTCAGCCAGCAAGCGGCGGTCGCCTATGAAACGGTCGACCCGGCCAACGTGCCCTGCACGAGCCTCACGGGCGCTGCGACCGTCCGTGACGGCGACGGCGCGTTCACGATGCGCATCCTCGTGCCCACGGATGCAGGGGAGTACTCGGTTTACGTCCACCGCACCGACGAGGCAGGCCCCTGGGCCGTCGACCAGATCACTCCTCTGGCATCGGAGTAATCCAGTGGCGAAGGGGGGACTGGGGGTACTGGCGTTCGTCATGGTGCCGGTGGTGGCCATCGCGATTCTGTTGTACGTGTTGCTCTTCGGCGGCGCGGCTGTAGCCGCATGCCTGCCAGCCGGGGGACCGGTGAACGTGTCCGCGATCCCCGCGGACGCGAAGGTCGGCGCCTACGGGCACGACCAGCTCGTGAACGCAGCACTGATCGTCAACGCGGGCGCCGCGAAGGGCCTCGGCGCCGATGGGCAGACGCTCGGCGTGCAGACGGCGATCGGGGAATCCTCGCTGGTGAACATCAACTACGGGGACGGTGCGATCAACCCGGACGGGTCGGTTGCTGACTCGATCGGCTTGTTCCAGCAGCAGTCGAGCTGGGGCACCGTCGAGCAGCGCATGGACCCGACGACCTCGGCGGGCTTCTTCTACGACCGCCTCGTCGCGGTCGAGGGCTGGCAGTCGATGGAGCCCTCCATTGCGATCAACAAGGTGCAGCGCAACGCCGACCCGAACCACTACACGAAGTACCGCGCCGACGCCGTGGCGATCATGACGTACCTCAACGGCCTCGGCAGCAGCGCGACCGCACCCACGGCCACCACTGCGCCGGTGAGCGTCCCGTCGACGCCGACGAGCACCGCGACGTCGACGGCCGCGCCGGTCGGCGGATGCGTCCCCGTGTCCGGCGACGCGCAGGCACTCGCGGCCGGCCTCGTGACGGCGATGGAGGAGGGCCGGCTGCGGCTGCTCGAGGACCGCTACGCGCAGCAGATCCGCGACATGGCCGCCGGGACCGCCAAGGAGAACTGCGGCATCGACGTCCGCATTCTCCAGATCATCACGATCGCGCTCAACACGTTCGAGCACGTCGGCGTCTCGGACCTCAACCGCCAGTGCACCGGCTCCCTGCTCGGAGCGGGCACGGGCTCGTCGCACTGGATGAACGGCGGCGGCAACGCCGTCGACTTCTTCTCCTTCAACAACACCGCCACCACCGGCTGCGACGCGAACGCACTGCAACTGCTGACGGTCCTGGACCCGCAGGTACCCCAGGGCTCTCGTGCCGGCCAGATCCAGTGCCGCTCGACCACGTACCAGCACATCACCCAGTTCGGTGACACCCCGAACCACCTGCACTTCGACGTCGCCTACGCCGACGGCCCCCTCACCACCGGATAACCGGACCCCGTCGACGTCGCACCCGCGGCGCCGATCACCCCCGCACCACCCAACACAGAAAACGGAGCACACCATGTCTGCACTGCTCGCAGCAACGACCGACATCCTCACCACCGCGGGCGCGCTCGGCGCGGTCGTCCCGGACCCGGGTCCCGGCGGCATGCCCCCCGGGTTCGAGGCCTTCACCACCGTCATGGGCTGGGCCAAGTGGGTCGGCCTCGGCGTCGCCGTCGTCGGCCTGATCATCCTCGGCGTCACCATGACCGTCTCCGCCCGCCGCGGCGAGGGCGGAGAGATCGGCGGCTGGCTCGGCCGGCTCCTCGTGGGTGTGATCGTCATCTCCGCCGCGTTCACGATCGTCGGGTTCCTGATGGGCGCGTAGCGTCCCCGGGAAACCGACACCACCAACAGAAAGGCAAGGGACATCATGAACGACTCCGAACCGCGTAACCCATTCACCACGAAGGGCTTCATCGTCGGAGCCGCCATCGTCGGAGCACTCGCCGTCGCCGGCATCGTGCTCGGCGTGACGTCCCTGGACGCCGGGGGAGGCGGCAACACCGCCGCCACCCCCGGCGCCTCCACCCCCAGCTCGACCATTTCGGCGGACGCCGCGAGCGTGTGCGGACTCTCCGGATACGACGAGACCGGGACTCTCACCGCAGCACCGACGACGGAATGGACCATCGTCGGCACGATGGCCGCTCCGAACTCGGACACGGCCGGACCGGGAGCTACTGATGACGACGGCGTGCGACGCTGCTACGCCCACACCGTCGACGGAGCACTCTTCGCAGTCGCGAACCTGTGGGCGATGGGCTCCAACGCACGCTTGTCCGATCCCGTCATCGAGAAGCTGACCGTTCCCGGCCCCGGACGGGATGCAGCACTGGCGAGGGACGTGGCGCAATCGAACACGGGCCTGAGCGCTCAGATCGCGGGCTTTAAGACGCTGTCCTACAACGGAGACAGCGCGACGATCGACATTGCCTTCCGGCTCAACGACGGGACCCTCGCGAGTATCGCGACGGACGTTGCCTGGTCGGACGGCGACTGGAAGATGCAGCTCACCGATGAGGGCCAGTCGGCCTACAACCCGGTGCGGCTCCAGAGCCTCGGCGGCTACGTGCCATGGGCAGGTGTTGCATGAGCATCCTCGCCACCACCACCGCTCCGCCCGAATCGGAATGCGGCCTCCTCGACTTCCCCTGCAAGCTCAACGAGGGCATCGGCGACATCGTGTCGGTCGCCGCGAACGATGCGTTGCAGCAGTTCGTCAACAACATCATGGAGGGCTACGGGAAGGCCCTCGCCTCCCTCGGCACCCTCTGGGTGCGCGTACCTTCGCCGGTCACGGTCGTGGACCAGGGCGGCGGAGTGAACGGTGGCGGGACTCCGCCGCAGCCGGAGGCGTTCGAGACGATTCTCGGCTACGTGACGTGGGTGTCCGCGGGCCTGGCCGTCATGTCCCTCATCATTGCCGGAGTGATGATGGCCTCCCGGCGCCGGCACGGCGACGGCGAGGCTCACATGGGCCGTATCGGTGTGATCATCATGGCCGTGCTGCTGCTGTCCTCGGCATCAGCGCTCGTGACCGGGTTCCTGCCTCTGGCGATGCACCTCAACGAGTCCTCGAGCGTCGTCGGCTGGGTGCAAGGTCAGTTGCAGTGGTACACCGGCGGTATCGCGATCCTCTCGATCCTCGTCGCCGCCGGCCGCATGGTCTGGACGCAGCGCGCGATGCCGTTGCGCGAGCTCGCGGGATCGGTCCTGACGCTGATCGCCGTGGCCGGTGCCGGCCTCGTCGTGATCCGCCTCGCGACGTCCGCGGGAGATGCGTTCTCCGTCTGGATCCTCGATAACTCGACCGACTGCAGCGTGACCAACGGGGAGTCGAACTGCTTCGGCACGACGGTCGGAGCGATGATCGGGATGACGATGGCGTCGCAGAACTCCATCGGCCTGATCGGCCTGTTCCTGCTGGGCATGCTGGCGGTGTTCATGACCTACGTGCAGATCGCCCTGATGGTGTTCCGCGGCGCGATGCTCGTCGTCCTCGCCGGGATCTTCCCGATTGCCGCCGCCGCGACGAACACGGAAATCGGGCGGCAGTGGTTCAAGAAGGCGATGGCCTGGACTCTCGCCTTCATCCTCTACAAGCCCGCCGCCGCGATCGTCTACGCGATCGCGTTCCGGATGACCGGCACCGACCTGTTCAAATCGGACGGCACCGGGCTCTTCCAGATCGTCACAGGCCTCGCGCTGATGCTCATCGCGCTCGTGGCCCTGCCCGCGTTGATGCGCTTCCTCGTCCCGGCCGTCTCCTCGGTCGGCGGTGGCGGCGCGGCGGGCCTGCTGCTGGGCGCCGCGGCGCTCTCAGCCGCAGGTGACGTCGCGACGGGCGCGATCCGCGCCAGCAGCAACGGTGGCGGCGGTGGCGGGAATGGCGGCGGTGGAGGCGGCAACAGCTCGTCCACGGACGGACCGTCCGGCAGCACGTCGACGCCGGGCTCTCCCGCGTCATCGCCGGCCGCAGACCCGTCTGGGTCGGCGTCGACGGCAGGAAGCGGCGCTGGTGCCGGTGCCGGTGCCGGAAGCGCGGCGACCAGCGGTGCAGGAGCCGCCGCGTCGAGCGGCGCCGGTGCAGGGGCAGCCGCGAGCGGCGCCGCGGCCGCGGCCGGACCGATCGGCGCCGGTATCGCCGTCGCGACGAAGGCCGCGGAGGGCGCGAAGCACGCCGCGCAGGCCGTGAAGGCCGGCACCGAAGAGGCGACCGGCAGCAACGAGAGCGGGAGCTAACCCATGTCGAGCACAGCAACCGAGCCGATCAAGGCTCGCACCTACGGCAACTGGCGAAAGCCGCAGACCGCCGGCCTCGGCGGGCTGGGACAGCTCGCCACCCTCGTGATGTTCGTGGGCATCGTCGCCTCGATCATCGCGTCCATGTTCTCCGGCCTCGGGCCGGCACTGATCGTCGCCGCGATCTTCGGCGGGATTCTCCTGACCGTCTCGGTCAAGGACAAGCACGGGCAGAGCGCCCTCGGAAGGATGGTGGTCCGCGTGAACTGGTGGCGTACCAAGAGCAAGGGAGCGAACGTCTACCGCTCCGGTCCGATCGGCCGCGCGAAGTGGGGGACGTTCCAGCTCCCAGGCTTGGCCGCACCTTCGCAGCTCACCGAGCACGAGGACTCCCACGGCCGCCGGTTCGCTCTGATCAGCACTCCGATGACGAAGCACTTCACCGTGGTTCTCGCGACGGAGCCGGACGGCGCCGCGCTGGTGGATCAGGAGCAGATCAACAACCAGGTCGCGGAGTACGGCATCTGGCTCGCGAACCTCGGAGACGAGCCCGGCATCGAGGCCGCCTCGGTCACGGTCGAGACGGCCCCCGACACGGGCACGCGCCTGCGCGGCGAGGTCGAGGGGTCGATGGACCCGGACGCGCCGCTGTTCGCGCGAGCGATGCTCCAAGAGGTCGTAGAGACCTACCCGGTCGGATCGGCCACGATCCACGCCTACATCGCGCTCACGTTCACGGCGACCGCGCGGATCAACGGGAAGCGCCGCAACGCGAAGGAAGTAGCCTCCGACCTCTCCGCCCGCATCCCCGGCTTGACGTCTTCTCTCGCGGCGACGGGTGCGGGCGCAGCGCGGCCCCTGAGCGCGCAAGAGCTGTGCGAAGTCATCCGCACCGCGTACGACCCCGACGCGGCGCTCCTGATCGATCAGGCGCGCGCAGAGGGCGAGACGGCCGACCTGTCTTGGACCGACGTCGGCCCCGCGGGCGCCGAAGCGCACTGGGACTCCTACCGTCACGACGGAGCGGTGTCGACGTCGTGGACCATGACCGCCCCGCCGCGCGGCGTCGTCCAGTCGAACATCCTCGCCCGCCTGCTCGCACCGCACCGCGACATCGCCCGCAAGCGCGTCACCCTGCTCTACCGACCCATCGACCCCGCCCGCGCCGCAGCGCTCGTGGAGGCGGACCTCAACGCCGCCCAGTTCAACTCCTCCGCGTCCACCAAGCCCACGGCGCGCTCGACGCTCTCGACCCGCTCGGCGCAGGCCACGGCCGCGGAGGAAGCCTCCGGCGCCGGACTGATGAACTTCGGCCTGATCGTCACCGCGACCACGCTGCAGCGTGGCCAAGAGCCCGAAGCGCGCGCCGCGATCGACTCCCTCACCTCAGCCGCCCGACTGCGGATGCGGCCGGCGTTCGGCTCGCAGGACTCCGCCTTCGCCGCCGCCCTCCCGCTGGGGCTGGTCCTGCCTCGGCACCTGCGCATCCCCAACGAAATGCGGGAAATCCTGTGACACACCCCGCCACCACCAGGACGGCACTGGACACACGTCCGGTGCCGTCCCGGCTTAACCCTCAGCCCTCACCCGTCTTTGTCGCCGTTCCGACCCTTATTGGAGGCCCCCAGTGAGCATCACCACCAAGCTCTTCTCCCGCCACCGCGACACCGAGCCCGTCGACGTCCCCGCCGACGTCGACGGGGACGAGCTGCCCACCGGCGCCGTCGACGTCGACCAGAGCGAAGAGGCCGGCGACGTCGACGCCCCCGACTCGGCCACGCCCACGGGCGCGGTCGGCTCCCCGTCGACTGACGCTGCCGCGTCAGCAACGGCGGACAGCCGGGCCGGGTCTCGCCGCGCTCGGAAGGTGCAGGAGGAGAGTGCCGCGGCCCGCGCCGCGGCCTCGCCGCTCGCCCGCGAGACGCCGTCCAAGCGGTCGCGGAAAAAGCGGGCGATCCCGCACCAGGGCGGGAAGCAGAAGACCGAGAAGGAATCGGCGCCGAAGCGACCGATGCGGCCGACGTCGACGGGATGGCTCGGCCGCGGCGGCGGACAGGTCGTCTCGATCCAGCCCGCCGATGAATTCCGCGCGACGACTGTGCAGGTGTGCGGCCTGTACCCATTCTCGGTCGGCACCGGCACGCCCATGATCGGCGTACCGCTGGGCAAGAACCTCACCACCGGGGCCTCCGTGTTGTGCGACCCGATTAGCTGGTTCCAGCGGGCGCAGCTCATCTCCAACCCGTCGATGTTCGTCCTCGGCAAGCCGGGTCTCGGGAAGTCCTCGCTGACCCGCCGCATGGCGACCGGGCTCGCCGGGTACGGCACCATCCCGCTGGTCCTCGGGGATCTGAAGCCCGACTACGTGGACCTCATCCGCGCGATGGAAGGACAGGTCATCACCCTCGGCCGCGACCGCGGCTACCTCAACATCCTCGACCCCGGCGAGGCGACCAGCGCGGCAAAGCGCCTCCGAGACGACGCCGACCAGGCGCTGGAGCAAGCCGCGGAGCTCGACGCCCGCGGCGGCGACTCCAAGGAGCTGCACCTGCGTGCGGTGAAAGCGCAGCGCCTCGCCGCTCAGGTCCTCGCGGACGCTCACGGCCGCCGGCACACGATGATCGCAGCGCTCCTGACGATCCTCCGCTCTCAGCCGCCCACGGACCGGGAGGAGACGATCATCGACCGGGCGTTGAAGTACCTGGACGAGCACCACGAGGGCATCCCCGTCCTCGCGGACCTGCTCGCCGTGATCCAGGCCGCGCCGGACGAGATTCGACAGGTCGCGCTCGACCGCAACGACCTCAAGCGGTACAAGGAAATCACCGAGAACCTCGAAGCGTCGCTCATCGGCCTCACCTCCGGTGGCCGGCTGGGCGAGATCTTCTCCCGCCAGACGACGACCCCGATGCGGCGGGATCGGCCGGTGGTCTACGACGTGTCCTCGATCGATGACTCCGAAGGCGACCTCCAGGCGGCGATCCTCCTCGCGTGCTGGTCCGCGGGGTTCGGGACGGTCAACGTCGCCGCGGCGCTGGCCGATGCGGGGATCGAGCCCCGCCGGCACTACTTCGTGATCCTGGACGAGCTGTGGCGGGCTCTGCGCGCGGGCAAGGGCATGGTCGATCGCGTCGACGCGCTCACCCGCCTCAACCGTGCCCGCGGTGTCGGCCTGGCGATGATCAGCCACACCATGTCCGACCTCCTCGCGCTTTCCAGCGAAGAGGACCGGATGAAGGCCCGCGGCTTTGTGGAGCGCTCCGGCATGGTCATCTGCGGCGGCCTTCCCGGTGCGGAGATGCCTCTGCTCACGTCGGCGGTGCCGCTGTCCGCGAAGGAGCAGGAGATGCTCACGAGCTGGCAGGACCCGCCGGCCTGGGATGGCGTCTCCGGGAAGGAAGCGGACCCGCCCGGCCGTGGCCTGTTCCTGATCAAGGTGGGCGGCCGTCCCGGCATCCCCGTCCGCGTCCACCTGACCGCAGCGGAGAAGGACGTCAACGACACCAACAAGCTCTGGCACACCACGAGCCGCGCAGGCCGCGCGAACGAGCCCCTGGCGACCGATCCGGTCATGGTGGAGATTCTGCCGTGAGCGTCCTCGTCGCCCTCGGCGCGAGCTGCGTCGCGCTCGGCGCGGCCGGCGCCGCGATCGTCAGCGTGATCGCCGCCCGCCGTCAGGGGGCGGCGGAGCGCGACCGGTTTCTGCTCACGGGCTGCTGGACCGGGGTCGCCCTCATGGCGGGCTTCGTCGCCTGGGACCAGTGGGACCGGGTGATCGCATGAGCTGCACGTCGACGGTCGTCTACGACGGCTACCTCTGGGGCTGCTCGATGACGACGACGCTCCCGCACACCGACCACATGACGGACCTGCCGGTCGAGTACGTCGACAACGGCCAGGCCGTCCTCACCTGGGGCACCAGCCGGCAGGCGACCAGCGACGACACGACGGCCCCCTACGACGGGCCGATCTATGAGCGATGCGAGCCGCGCAGGTTCCTGCCGGCATCTGTTCCGTTGCTCGAGCGGGCGATGTCGTGATCGCCGCCCGCGCCGGGGGTGCGCTGCTGCGGGGTCCGCTCGGCCAGGTCGGCGCGGTCGCCGGGCTCCTGGCTGTCGCGGTCCTCGTGGCCACGGCCGCCACCCTCGCGTTCACCGCGCAGGTGCAGCACGCGATCCCCGCCCAGACCACTCTCACCAGCCCAGCACCGACCGAAGGAGTTGCACCATGAGCCTCACGAACAACCGCCGGAAAGAGCCCGGGAAGGCCAGTAACGGCTTCGGGGTCGCGTTCGCGGCCGGCGGTGTCCTGATCATCGCCCTGGCCATCTACATCGCGGTCCGCGTCGGGTCCCAGGTCGACGGTGTGAATCCCGACATGGACACCGACCCGTCGAACTTCTTCTCCGTCGTGGTCGACGTGTTCCGCGGCCGACTCGTCTGGCCGGGCACCGCGACCCTCATCGTCGCCGGGATCGGCGCCGTGGTCGTCTTCTTCGGCACCCTGTTCCTGATCGCGAAGAACGGCGGGAAGAAGAACCGGACCCCGATCGACTGGACCGCCCGCCACACCGCCACCTCCGCGGAAATGAGCCACATGCGCGGCAAGGAGGCGAAGGAGAAGTCGGCCCGACTGGGCGTGACCGACTCGTTCGGCGTCCCTCTGGGTGACCTCCTCAGCGACGGTCGACCTATCTACGCCTCGTTCGAGGACATGGTGCTGCTGCTCGCCGGCCCCCGCGTAGGCAAGTCGACGTCGTTCGTCATCCCCGCGATCGTCAACGCTCCCGGGTCCGTGGTCACGACCTCGAACAAGCGCGACGTGCTCGACGCGACCCGCGACCTCCGCGCAGCACGGGGGCAGGTGTGGGTGTTCGACCCGCAGCGCGTCGCGGTCGAGCCGCCGTCGTGGTGGTGGAACCCCCTCTCCTACGTCACCGACGACACCAAGGCAGCGAAGCTCGCGCAGCACTTCGCGTCCGGATCCAGCGAGGTCGGCGCCCGCTCGGATGCGCACTTCGAGCCGTCCGGTCGCGAGCTGCTGGCAGGCTTCCTGCTCGCCGCGGCCCTCGATGGCCGCCCGATCACGGACGTCTACGAGTGGACGACGAAACCCGGCGACGAGACGGCCGGAGACATCCTGGCCTCGAGCTATTTCCCGCTGATGGCCAAGAGCTTGCAGGGCGCGACGCGGTTGGAGCACCGGGAGCGCGGATCGGTGTACTCCACTGCCCGGCGCATGGCGTCCTGCTTGAAGGACTCCGGGACCCGCCAGTGGGTGAACCGCACCGGCGAGAACGACACCCGGCCGGAGTTCAATCCCGGCGCCTTCGTCCGCTCCACCGGGACGCTCTACAGCCTGTCCAAGGAGGGTGCCGGCAGCGCCGGCCCCCTCGTCCTCGCCCTCACCGCCGCGACCGTCGAAGCCGCGGAGGAGCTGGCCGCGGTGTCGCCCGGCGGCCGGATGCAGACCCCGATGCTCGGCGTCCTCGATGAGGCGGCGAACGTCTGCCGCTGGCGCGACCTGCCCGACCTCTACAGCCACTACGGCTCCCGGGGGATCCCGATCATGTCGGTGTTCCAGTCCTGGTCGCAGGGCGTGAGCGTGTTCGGGAAGGAGGGCATGGACAAGCTGTGGTCGGCCGCGAACGCGAAGATCTACGCCGGCGGAATCTCGGAGACGGGGTTTCTGCGGATGGTGTCAGAGCTGATCGGCACCTACGATCGCGAGACGACCTCCGCGAGCATGAACAAGGGCGTGCGCTCGACCACCAGCGCGTTGAAGCGCGAACTGATCCTCGACGTCGCGGAGCTCGCGAACCTCCCCACGCCCAAGAAGGGGCGCAAGATCGGGCGGGCGATCCTGATGTCCTCGGGCTCGCGTGCCGCGATCCTGCGCACGGTGCCGTGGTTCGACGGTCCCAAGCCGCTCGTGGCCGCGATCAACGCCTCCATCGCGAACCACCGACCGGGCGCAGCGCCGACACCGACGCCGCCGCCGGCCCCGGAGCAGGGACACGGCTTCACGCCGGTGACGGGCTCATGAGCGAGGACTTCTATGGGGGCGTGGACGACGAGGCCGCGCCCACCTCAGCGGACGATGTGGCGACGAGCGCCCCGGAGAGCGAGGAGCCGACAACGCATTTCGGGTCGGCGGATGAGTTCGTGCGCAAGCAGCTCATCGGCACCTACCGGCGCCGAGTCATGGCGCAGGGCTCCGGTGGCGGTCTGCGGTGGAAAGCGGCCTGGTGGGAGTCCAAGGAAGCGCAGCAGCGCATCGAGGCGCTGTGGCGGGCGTGGGAGGCCGCACGCGCCGACCCGAAGGCCGGGATGAGTGCGTGGTGGATCAACCACTGCGATCCGCACATGAGCGTCCTGCTCTCTGCGGACGGGCCGTTCGCGGACTCCACGGACGAGAACCGGATCGGTGAACCGCTGCCCTACACGGCACCGGTAGAAGGCACTTTCCCGCCCGATCTACAACCGCCGCTGTACACGCAGCGCCCATCCAGAGAAAACGCCTGAGAGGCGCTCTGAGGACGTAAGAAGGGGAGCACCGTCCGGTGCTCCCCTTCTTCGTTCTCGACGCTCCGGCTAGCGGCTCAGGTCCGCGCGATCGGCGCCCTGCCCCTGGCCACGACCGCGCCGCGTCTGAGGGACGGTGCTCATCGGAGCCTTCGACGTCACCGCGGCGCTGGGCGGGGTGGCGTGCGCGCTGTCGGCGCTCATCCGCGCCTCGATGACGTGCGGGGGGACTCCCTTGGCTTCCATCGCCTGAATGGTCGACTGTCGACGCTCGGCACTGTCGTAAGCGATCTCTCCGGCCTCACGCGACGCTGACGCGCGCGGATCCGTCGCGGGCGGCGCCGACTCCGTGGACGGGCCTCCGGTGCCCTGTGCGGCCTCCTGGCGCTCTGCGGGGGCGTCGTCGCGGAAGAGCTGTGCCTGAGCGCGCGCGTCGGAGGCCAGCTCGCGCAGCTCGTCAGGAGTCGCGTTGGCGGTGCCACCGGCGGCCGCGTCGCGGTCGTAGTCGCTCGCGCGCGCTTCGAGCTGCGCAGCCATCTCCGCGCGCCCGTTGTCGACGTCGGACGCACCGGGGGTTTCTCGAGCGGCCTCCTGGTTGCGGGCGTCGTTCGCGCGGTCGAGGCGGTCGGCTTCCGCGATCAGTAGTTGTGCCTCCGTAACCTCCGCTCCCGCTCGAGCACGCTCGGGAGCTACCGTGTCCTTCCACTCCTCGACCAGCGCGGCTCGTGCAGCAGCGACGGCCGCGGGGTCCGCGGTGCGGAACTCTCCGTCGTTCCAGTCGATCGACGTCTGCACGCGGTAGTCCTGGAACCCGGCCGGGTCGGTGTCGCGCTTCCATTCCTCGGCCGCGGAGAGTTCGAGGGTGCCGGCGTCGCCCGCGAGCGCCGCGCGGTAGTCGGTGATCAGAGCGCGCTCCGCGTTCACGTCCGGCTCTGCGCGGCCGCGTATGTCCATGGTGAGACGGTCGTCGTCGTGGCGGTGGTAGTGCTCCGGCGCGGAGTTGGTGGCCCATTCCTTCGCCCGGTCCAGCTCCGACTTCGCCTGACCGGCGGCGTCGCGCAGCACGGCGGTGTCGACGCCGTAGCGCTCGAACACTTCGCGCTGAACGACGGCCGACGCGCGCTCCGCGATCGGGTCGTGGTTCTTCCACGCCTGCGCCGTCTCCGCGACCTTCGAGATGTCTTGGATGCTCGCCTTCTCCCACCAGTCGGGCCGGTCCACGACCTGCAACGTCGCGCGTGCAGCGCCGCGCTCGGCGTCGAAACGGGCCGACAGCTCGCGCGCCTGCGCGGCGGAGCGTGCCTGCGCGTCGCGGGCCAGCTCCTCGCGCAGCCGGGCGAACTTCTCGCCCATCTGCATCGCGATCGTCAACGCGATCCGGACGTTCTGACCGACCTCCTGGCCTACCTCGTCGTCGTCACTCATGACTTCCTCCCCTTGCCTTGGTGAATCGTCTATCGGCCACGGTCGCCGCGGTCCTGGTCAGGTCCCTGCCGAGACTGTCGGGCGCGGTCCGCGAGCATCGCTTCCTCGCGCTCCCGGTCAGCCTTGGTGAGATTCGTGGGCACGGGACTGCCCGACCCGAAGTTGGTCTGGGACAGCCGTCGAACGTCTTTGAGCTCCTCCGGGAGCGCCTGCCAGGCCCGCTCGTTCTCCGCGACCTTCTCGGCCTTCACGACGACCTGGTAGCCATCGCGTACAGCGGACAACTGACCCCGCAACGTCTGCGACAGCTCGCGCATCCGTCGCGCATCACCGGCTGCCTTATGAGCCGACGCGACCGCGTGCGTCAAGCGCGCGAACTGGTTCAGCAGCAGCAGCTCCGCGGCTGCATTCTTCTTATTCCCCGCCGCGGCCATGATCAATGCGGAGTACGCCGCCGTCGAGGGCATCATCGCGGGCCGCGGGCGCGTCTCGTGCGCCCGAAGGTGCGCCGAGCGGGCGAGCGATCGCGCAGCGTCAGCGAGCGGTCCCGGGGTGGGCTCCATTCGACGGGACCACGCCGCGTAGGCGCCGGCCGTCTCGCGCGCAACGTGCGCCCACGTGGCCCTGTCGGAGGGGTCCACGGACCTGATGTAGTCGTGCAGCCGGTCCATGTCCGCGGCGTACGCCTCGAACAGCTCGGGGGCCGGCTCCGCCGTCTCCCGGCCAGGGTTGACCGGCGTGTACTGCCAGGGATTCTTGGCTGTCGCGCGCCATTCGGATGCCGCATCCGACGCGGACTCCGGCTGGTCCGGCCAGCCCTTCCGCAGCTCCGGCAAGGTCAGGTCGCGAGCGAGCCGGCCGCCGCCGTGCCAGATCGCCTTCTCGCCGTTCGTCGGCCGCAGCGCCACCGAATAGCCGGCGATCACATCGTCACGACCCGTCGCGAATCGAGGGCGCACCAGCACCCCGCCCTGACGCAGACGACGAACGAACTCGCTCTCATCCTGGGACGCGGACGAGGCCGCGCGTACGGCGCGCTCGAGGCGCTGCATGTCCGGCTCGACGTGCCCGCGACGTGCAGCGGACTCACGCGCTCCCGGCCGCACACCGCGCTCCGGGAACTCGCGCTCCGGCGCCTGGTAGACCTGCAACCCGTACTCGCGCTCCAGCTCACGGCTGATCGTCTGCGACCGCTCGTAGTCCTTGTGCACCGACGCTTTCGTGCCGTCCTCGCGCACCAGCGACACGGCGATGTGTACGTGGTCGTTGCCGTTCTTCGACAGCCCGTGACGCACCGCGACCCAGCGGCAATCGGCCTTGCCGATGTCCTCGCCCGCGAAGCCCATCCGCTGCACGAAGTCGGTCGAGATTCGGCCCCACTGCTCGTCTGTGAGCTGGCCCTCCTCGGCCGCCAGCGACAGCGAGCAATGCCACACATCAGCCGCCACGCGATCCTTCACGATCGCGCCGGCCGAGTCCCGAACCGCCTCGCCGTTCTCGTCGGTGCGCACCTTGTTGCGCGTCACCTCGACGCCGAACAGCTCCCGCGGTCGGTCCAGATCCGCAGCGATCGCCGCAGCCGCAGCGCCATCCAGAACCTCATGCCCGTACTCAGCCATGATCGCGGAATCCCCCGCGATCAGGTGCTGCTCCTCGTGCTCGTTCGTCTTGCCGGGACCAACGAGGTAGCCCATCAGTCCACGCATGCGCGTGCCGCGCGTGATGTTCGTTCTCACCGTCCACCGAGCCGGTCTGCCGTCGCCTCGATCAGGCGTCGCACCCGCCGGTACTCCTCCGCAGCCTCAACAGCCTCGGCCGGGAACTGGCCCGTGCTGTTCGCGAACCGCGCGAGCTGGTTCATGTTGTCCGACGTCTTCTGCAACAGCTTCGACGCCCGGAACAGCTCAGCAACCACCAACCGCCACTCCGTGTCCGTGCGCACCTGGGCGTTCATCGCGGACTCGAACAGCAGCCGCGGCACCGTCACTTCCAGCACCTCGGCACGGGCGCGCAGGTGCGCGTCCTCCTCGGGCGTGACCGACACCTCGTACCGCTTCGACCGCGCAGCGACACCCGGCACGTTCGCGCGGCGGCGCCGGCCGAACAACCGACCCTCTCGTGACGACTCCGACACGACCCTCACCGTCCTTCCGGCCCAGCGCAGCGAACCCGCCCCCAGGCGGGGACCATACGACCAGTATGCGCCGACCCGGCCGCGCAGCGGAAGGGGCGCAAGCGGTTTACCACGGGTAAACCTATAGCTTGCTCCACAAACCATCTTCGCACCGAGCGCGACTTGGGTGTAACTCGGGTCCGAAGGACACCCGAGCGTCTCGGCTGGCGAAGCCGAACCCGAGACGCTTGAGTCCGCGCCTTCCGCATGACGGCGGCGGCGGCGGCTAGCCTTTCCGCATGAGCGACCACACGAGGAACCCTGACGACGCCGCCGACGCCGCCCGCCGACTGCTCGAACAGAGCGTCGAGAAGCGCGTCGAGGCGGTCCGCACGATCGTCTCCGCAGCCAACGACACCGACACCGCACGCGCCACCCTCAGCGACGCGCAGAACCGACACAGCAAGGCGTGGGCGGACGCCCTCGCCGCCGGATGGTCGGAGAAGGAACTCCGCGCAGCAGGAGTGCCGCGACCCGAGCAGACTCGCGCTCGCGTCACCCGCGCGCGACGCACAACGTCGGCGGAGGGAATTCCCGCCGATTCGACCGAGAGCGACAGCTCCGCGTCCATCGAGAACGCTGCATGACCGACAACGACTCCGCCGCGCTCCACGGCCAGGTCCGCGCCTGGGCGGAGGGGGCCAACCCGCTCACGGCCGCCGTCGAACTGCTGATCCGATCGGGCCTCGTGTACGCCGGAGCACCGTGGGTGAAGACCGACAACGCCTGGCACACGAGCGCAATCGACTTCGACCGCCTCGGCTACGAAATCGGAGCGCTCAGCGGAGGCGAACAGCGCGTCGCGCGGATCGCGTCGTCGCTCGGTCAGGGTGTCCCTGTCGACCTCCGCGAGGACGTCGCCGGGCTCGACCTCGAACACACGCGACTGGTCCTCGCGGCGATCGCGCACGCCGCCGGACTCGGAGAGCCCGGCACGACGATCCAGACCGTCGACGGAGTGCCGACAATCGTCCCCCATGACGCTCTGGCGTCGTGGCCGAACGAGTAGGTCGATCGCGCACGACGACCGCCCTCGTCGAGTAGCAAGCCCCCGCTCGAGCAGTCACGCTCGCGGGGGCTTCTGCCTTCCCGCGACGTGCGCGCAGGCTGCGGTCCGGCCGTCCATCCGACGCTTCACTCTTGCCTGCGCCGGCCGACCGTCAAGAGCGCTGCGCGTCCCTCCGGGATACCCCTCCGGGGCACTCCTGACGGCCACCCGCCTCCGGCATCGCGCCGCTTATCGGATGGATGGCCTCAGAGAATGCTCCCCTCGGGAAGAGTTCCGATCAGCGGCCCCTGCCGGACGCTCACCGGAGCGCTACATCGCGTAGGTGATGACGACGGATGAGAGCTTCCGCGACGTTCACGTCCACCGACGACGTGTGCACGGCCCTCCTCGCCTTCGTCGGTTCGATCGCCGCCGGCGGACACTCCGAGTCGATCGCTATTCCCGCGCTGCGCGTGGATGGGCAGGTCATGGAAGTACGGATGACGGTGAACGCCAACAGCGCGTTCGTCGTCGTCCCAGTCGATGCCGACGCGCAAGACGAGCGCGCCCTTCTGGCAGCCTCAAAGTCGGTAGTCAGCGAGCTGCGCAAGCGAAGCGCGGCCAGCCGTCAGGATGCCGAGCGGCGCTGACAGGAGTTGCTCGACTCGCTCCGCTCACGCTCACCGTCTCGGCACTTCGTGTCTAAAGTGGCGGTGCGGTTGAGAAGTGGGGACCTCGACGCCGCGCGCGGCAGACCGACGAGGGGTCGTCGGTGTCGCTCTGCTCTCGGCCGCGTCACACAGCGCGGCCGAGAGCACCACTCGCCGGCTGCTTCTCAGGGCCGTCAACCCTCCTCCCGTGGGCACAGTCGGCACCTATGGTCGGGCATGTACGGAGTGCCGTTCGCTCCGGCCCCAGTGCTCCCGGCTCGGATGCGGCTCGGCCCCTGAGCCGGGAGTAGCGGCCCGGCCCCGCGTCGGGGGATGCCGGGTCGGGCCGCTTCCCAGGGGAAGAAGCCGCACCCGAGCGAAACGACACCAGGCGTAACGTGCGGTGGTTATGCTCCGCGCATGATCGACTTCAGCTCCGCCGAGATGGCGACAGTCGAGTACGTCGAGGACCAGTGGCGCCTCACGATTCTCGACGGGACCGGCACCACGTTGGCCGAGACCGGGCTTCCGCTTTTCGGCCCCGAGAACTTCTTCGTTCGCGCCAGCTCTGACCGGCCGGCGGGCCTGGATTACGTGGGGCCGTTCTTGAACAAGCGCGGCCTGTACTACACCCAGTGGACCGGTCGCGGCCGAGACGGATGGAGCACACAGCTCCACTACTGACGAGCACACGTTGCGCGGGCAGACGTCCAGGATGATGAGCACATGTCGCGCAACACTGAGCCGTTGGCCGGTCAAATGGTCTGGCTCGTCCGCTGGATCCAATCGCGTGACGGCTGGTCGCACGAGACCATCAGCGGCGCTTTTCAGGAGCGCACCGACACGTGCTGGCGCGTCTGGGTGAACGAGGAGCTGCGCGAACTTCCCTCACAGGACTGGTCCCCCTACAAGCCGTGACGCCGACGGTGGTCCACGCTCAGCTGTGGTCAGTGACGGATCGCGGAAGCGCGCCAGCCTTCGTCCTTGACCCAGCGGAACCCAATCCAGCAAGTCTGCGGCTCCGGCGCGTCTGCGGCCGCGTCCAGGGCGACCCGAAACGTGGCAGGTGTCGCGCCGTCGATGATCGTGAACTCCGAATCGCGGTCCGCGAGCGCCCCGCACGCATCGCGCAAGCCTGCACTGTCTGACTCGGTGTTCGCGGGAAGAAGCTTCGCGATCGCCGGATCATCGTTCAACACGGGCACGAGCTCGTACACCAGCTCCTGGCCACTCCCCGACGGCGGCACCGCTCCCGACGTCGAGTCATCGAGCGACCCGACCGCAAACATGAAGACAGCGACGACGCCGGCCAGCACCGACGTCAGCAGAACGAGTAGGACCACGGTGACGCCACGATGGTGCCGCGGCGGTGAAGGAAGATCCTCCGCCTCGTCGTACGCCCCCACCGCTTCCCCTCCGCCGACAGGTCCTCCCGACCCCGGCTCACCAGAGATACCAGACCTGAACGACCAACCATCACGCACTATCCCCATCGCCCTCCCCCGTTTGGCTGATGCTCGGCAGATCACTCAGGAACCGATGTGTATGATTCCGCATGGATTGAGCGGGGACCTGGACCGCCGATCTTTGGCTTGTGACGCGAGAGCGCCAAGCCCGCCGGCGGGGGTGCGCCGACCCGAACGGCGCGCCCTCAGCCGCGCCACGATGCCAAGCTCGGTTCATCAGCTCGATGGCGTGGCGTCCGATCGGCGTCAGGTCGACCACGACTCGTCTTGGCGTGGCCGTGCCGGCCTGCCAGGGTCATGGCCATGGAGATCACAGATGATGTCGAGCGGGCCGAATGGCTTGGGCTGCGCATGCAGCGAGAGCGAAGCTGGGCACGAGTCGGCTCGGTCGCCGGATACGGGTTCGAGGCGTACGCCCGTGTCCTTCACCCTCGACCTGACGGCGATGACATTTGGGAACGCCAGCGGTGGGCGGACGTTGCTGCTACTGCCGGCAAGGTCATGCACCCGCTCGTCCAGTGGGAACGGCTCCTAGGCAGGGACGAGCCGCGCGGCGGCACAAGTGACGTCGGACGACTCGATCCGCAAGTACTCGCCGCCCTCGCACCCATCCTCAGTTCGGCGACCACTACGCCCGGCGATGCGCTCGCGGCGTACTGGGTCGGTGGGACCGGCCAGAACCTCCTCGGCAGGCCGGTCAGCATTGACCGATACGACTACATACTGGCCGCCACGAGCATGGCGGAGCTTGCCGAACCCGGATGGGGTCCCGAGATTGGCCTCCGCGGCGAGGAAGCGCCGCAACTACTCTGGCCTGAAGATCACGCCTGGGTGCTCGCCACCGAGATCGACTGGGACTCCACCATCGTCGCCGGCTCGCACACGCTCGTAAGCGCGATCCTCACTGACGGCCGATTCGAGGCCTTCCCCGTCGATGAGGACTCCGACCTGTCGTGGAACGGTGACACGATCAACCGTCCCAAAGTCCAGGAACCGTCCTAGGAGAGCGCGAAGGACAGCGATCGCGACGTCAGTGAGTGATTGAGGCCGCCTGCCATCCGCTCCGAGTTCGAGTCGTCGCATCGTTCTACGGTGCAAGCGACGCCTACCGATCGGGAGGCCGAAGGTACGCGGACAGGGTGAAGGCGGGCGGCCCATGGGTCACCCGCCTTCACACTCGCGGACGCGGAGCGCCTCTTGCGGTGACCCTACGGAGCCAGGATGTAGGACATGCCCACGACGTCCTGCACAGTTCGCGTGTTGTAGACGCCAGGTCCGGCGGCACCGTTCATCTCGGTGATGTTGATGTAGAGGCCGTCAGCGCGCTGCTCGACGGAATCGACCCAGGCGACGTGACCGTAGGTGGGGTCCGCCCCCTGCACGCCGGGCTCGAAGACGACGATGCTGCGAGCCTGAGCATCCAGGACGGTAGTCCAGCCGTTCGCGGCGGCGCTGGTGTCCCAGTCGAGGGCGTTGCCGTAGATGGCGGGACGCAGCCCGGTCGCCTCGAAGAACTTTTCCTTCGCACCCCATGTGCACTGACCGGCAGCGCCGCTGTTCGCTCCCTCGGTAACGCCAGTGGCGCGGCCGGAGTCAGCGACGGCGGTGGTTGTCTGAGTTGTGGTGTCCGCGAAGGCCGGCGCGGCGCCCACGATCGGGACTGCGACGGTGAGTGATGCTGCGAGCAGGCCCGCAGCGATGCGGGACCGGCGGAAGCCGTGTCCCGGGTGGTTCTGACGGTTGGCCGAGCTGGTGTCGAATTCGTTGCTCGTGCTGGTGCGCATGATGTACTCCTTCGTCTCTTCTTGCTTCCCTTGAACACCCTCCACGCTGCCACTCATACGGCTCCCATCACCGAAATGGAGGAAGCGGCCACGTAGCGCCCACCTCCCACCCAGGCGCGAAGCAGCGCCCGCCACGCACTGCGAGCGACCGCACCGGAGGGTGACGGGGGCTCCGTCTAGCTGAGGTACACCCCAACCGGACGTCAGGCACCATGGCCGAAGCGCGTCCGAATAGGGCCGTGTCGGACCTTGTCTGACACTTGCCCCTGCGGCTCTTAGACTTCAACTGGACAAGTAGGGGTCGGAGGCGGCATGTCGGGTCAGAGGGTCGGGTACGTGCGGGTGAGCACGTTGGATCAGAGCACGGTGCGCCAGCTCGACGGCCTGACGCTGGATCGGGTGTTCGAGGACAAGGCCTCCGGCAAGGACGTGAACCGTCCGCAGCTCGAAGAGATGATCGGGTTCGTCCGCGACGGAGACACGGTGCTCGTGCACTCGATGGACCGGCTCGCAAGGAACCTAGAAGACCTCCGCCGGCTCGTGCGCCGACTGACGGACAAGAAGGTCCGGGTCGAGTTCGTCAAGGAACAGCTCACCTTCACTGGTGAGGACAGCGCGATGGCGAACCTGCTGCTGAACATGATGGGCGCGTTCGCAGAGTTCGAACGCGAACTCATTCGGGAGCGTCAACGCGAGGGCATCGCTTTGGCCAAGCAGCGCGGCGTCTACCGAGGCCGCGCCCGCTCGCTTACCCTCGCGCAGGTCGCGGAGCTGCGCGAGCGGGCTGGTGCCGGCGTGCCGAAGACGACGTTGGCAAAGAAATATGGCATCAGCCGGGAGACGGTGTACGCCTACCTTCGCGCCTCGACATCGGCGCTACAAGCGTCTGAAGAGTGACGGGGCGCTGACATGGTGAGCACTGTCGGAGTCGTTCATGGCGCGGGAGGAAGCTGATGACAACACAGATGTTCCCTGGCGAGATCGGGTCGATGCCGGAATTGGGTTCGTCCGCGATTGCGACGTTCCGGCCCGCAACAGAGCTTCCGACTCCTGTGCGGTTTGTCGACGGCTTCGATCTCTTCGTTCAGTTCCTGCAACGCCATGGCGTGGACCCAGAGAGCCTTGCTGGTGACGTGTCGGGAGTGTGGCTCTTCCTGGCCAAGCATCCGACCGCCTTGACGACGCCAGAGATTGCCGACGCCGCAGCCCGGTTCGTCGGGAACGTGATCGCGGTGGTGCATCCCGCGGCGACCTGGCGAGTCACCAACGAGCCGGAAATCGGGACGAACGTCCGCTCCATTCCGGTCGCCGCCCTCGTGCGAACCATGGTGCAGCGTCCCGAGCAGCGGGAACCGTTCCTCGAGATGCTGTCCACCTGGGATCAAGAAGACCTCGACGACCGCGAAATCACCGCGCTCGCTCACGATGTCACTCCACCGCCGTTCACGGTTCCACCGGTTCCGTTCCAACGCGCCGCCTTCCCTCCCATCGAGTTCCGCGACGACAACGGCCACGTCATCGAATACGGGCAGCGCTGGCCCGACCACCACCCACCTGACGACGCGTACTCCCGCGTCTCCCACCCAGAACGCTTCGCACCCCTACGCCATGACGTCGACGCCCTGGCCGACTACCTCCACCGCTGGTACTCCGTCGACGTCCGCCACCTCGACCACGACGGGACACAGCAGATCCGGTTGCAGCCTCGCGCCGGAACCCCGATCACCGTCACTGCAACCGACGAATCAGTCCAAGTGGAAGCAGGCGTCTTCTTCCGCGCCACCCTGCCGAACTGCTCCTGCGATGCCTGCGACGAATCAGCAGAAACCGCCGCCGACCGCCTCGAAGAAGCCGTCCTTTCCATCGCCGCGGGCGGCTTCCGCGAGACGTACCCCCTCGGAAGTCGCCGGTGGCTGCACACCCAGCTCCACGCCGTTGACGGCAGCGGCTACACCGGCAGCAGTGGCGCCCCCGACAGAGACCTCACCACCGACGACCTCGAACACGCCACCACGACCCTGCGCCAACTCGACAACGGCTGGTGGCCCGCCTGGCCCCTCCGCACCCCCAACTCGCCAGACCGAACAGGCGACGACGAAACGACGAACGACCGAACCTGACGAGCGGCTCCAACTGCTTCGTTAGACGCCCCGCCACCTGGCTCCCCACCGGACGGGTCGCCACCACCCGTCCTCTGAACCCACGTTCGCGTACGAATCGCATGGCTAGCCTGGCTGAGTGGACTTCATCGGGTTGGCGCCCCAGCACTTTGACACCGCGCTCGGCACGGTACTGACCACAGCCGTGCAGGCGCAGGGCTGGAGCGCACAGAAGGTAGCCGTGTTCGCACGGCTCCGACCGCGCACCGTCCGACGCATCCTGACCGGCAAAACCTCGGCCGGCACCGTACAACTGCACCGCCTCCTGCAAGTCCTGCAACTCGACCATGACGCCACGATGCGCACCGTCTACATCGAAGCGCGAGTCGCGCAGCTGGCCGCGGACACCGAAGCAGCCGAGGACCGCGACCGCCCCCGGGACATGCTCGGATGATGACCGGCAACGACCTCGCCGTTCTTCTCAACCCCTTCGTCATCACCGGGGTCGTCGTCCTCGTCGCGATGATCCTCGGTGGGCCGTGGCTGCGCGAGCGGTACATCTTCCGCGAGCTCAACCGCGACACCGGCGTCACCCGACACCAGCCCACCGCCCTTTTCACCCCAGGCCGGGCCGGCAATCCGCCGCTGGTGTATTTCCTGGAACTGCACTACGCCGAACGCCTCGACACAGTGCTGATGCTGCACCGCGTCGGCGCCATCGCGAGCCTCCACGACGGCTCCATGACCATGCACGACCGCGCCGGACGCCTCCTCACCCACCTCAGCGCGCTCGACGTCGCCTACTATCGCCGCCTCAACGACACAGCCCCGCAACCACCCAACCCGGGATAGACAAGCCGGCCTGGCGCTCGGCCTTCCCTGCCCCGTTTCACGCCCCCTCAGCGGAATCACCACCGGACAGGTCTAACGAGACGGCCCCGCCCGCGCCACGCCGCGGCGGCGCACGCAACTCGCGTGCGACCGGTTGACGACCCCCTTACGGGACGTCGTTCTACCTAGCGCTGCGCATCCGCAGACGATCGACGGTGACGCCGACCGCGACGGTGACTGCGGCGGCGACCAAGCCCCACCCCAGCCCGAGCGTGAATGTTCCCCTGCTCGGGTCAGCCCAGTTCTCGATCTCCGGGCGTCTGGCGAAAGCAGAAGCATTGAGCTGGGTTGCCACGAAGGCGACAACAAGAGTCACCAGCGCAAACACCACCAGCGAAGCCAGAACCCACAACAGGAGCTGCCGACGTCGACTCCGCGCGTACCCTCGAACAGTCATGTGCTGAGCGTACGAACTGGACCGCCGCGGCGCACTAGCCGCAGTGCAAAACGTCAACGATCAGCCGGTCATCCTCCGCCTCGCGCCGGAGGCGCAAGGCGTCCGGTGGTCGATCCCGATACGGGACGCGCGCCAGCACTGTGATACCTCGCGCCACGGTGACCGAACGACGTCGGAACCGACGAGGATCCGAGGCGTGAAGAACAGCAGTGACGGTGAGCACTACCTCCTCCTCAGGACAGCCCTCTGGGCAGACGCCACCGACGTCGTTGGAATCTATGGCAGCGAGCAGCGCGCTCGGGAAGCAGCAGGTTCCTCTACGGGACCCGATCAGTGGACGCTCGAGGAGTGGAGAGGAGACGTGCGCCGCAGCAGTCTCCAGCTCTAGGCCGCTACGCGCTCACGCTGACGCAATGGAGTTGCACGGCTACAGTCACGAAGGAGGGTCGCGATGCGGCGACCGCTGGGGAGGTCGCTGTGGGCGAATCGAATGATGGCCGCTTCAAGAAGCTGCCCGATCGGATCGAGCCGGCTCAGCAGACCGTGAGCGTCCCGGCCAGCGAAGACGACTCCACGACGCCACCGCAACCGCCGGCCGGCGTTCCTGACCTCGTGATCGCGACTCGCGTGGCGGACGCCGCCACGATGACCGGCCTTCTCCGCCGTACGGCGGGGCGCGTTGCACTGACGGTCGTCGTCGTCGCGGCCGGCCTCGTCACCGTCCTCGCCGCGCTCAACCTGCGCCTGTAACCAGACCGATCAGCCGTGAGCGAGGACGGCGCGTCCGACAGCGGCGCCTCTCGACTCGCCCACCGAACATTCCGGGGATCCCATGCTCAGAGCACTTTCGTCCACTTCCATGTTCTGGATCGGTGTCGCCGGGATTCTCCTGGGCATCGTCTTCGGCACGATCGTGCCGTTCTGGATCGCCCCCTACCAAGCCAACGGATCACCCACCGTCGAACAGATCATCAGCACCATCCCGGTCCTCACACGAATCGCGGAGGGCATCGGCTACTCGTTCGTCGCAGGAGCCTTCGTCGTTCGCCACTTCGAGAAGCGCGAACTCGTCGACGCTCGACGGTCCGTGCACTTCGTCGGCCGAGCAGCCCGGAAAGACGAGCAGTAGCCCCTCCGAGCAGTCCGCTGAAAGCGTCCCGCGGATCGATCCCCTTACAGGACACTCTCGGTCGCGAGTCGGTAGCTCCTCGTGGTGAGAGCCGCGTCACGCCTACTGTTCTCCCGTGGGAGAACTCAAGGTAACGAGCTCGGCGGCGGTCGAGGCCGCTTCACGTCGCGCCGAGGGGTGGATACGCCGTGGTTGAACGCCTGGACAGTTGGGACCCGAGCAGACTCTCGCCGGACCGGCAGACACCACCCCGCCAACGACGGTTGGTGAGACTGTCGATCGCGCTGGGAGCTCTAGCCGTCGTGGCGGCCGCGGTTCTGTGGGTGGGTGATCTGCTGTTCGGAGTGCATGGCCCTTCCCACTACGTCAGCATCACCAACGACACCGGAGCCTCACTCACCTGGTCCTGCTCCTGGTCCGATCTT